>JAKFWI010000013.1 GCA_021731965.1 Hyphomonadaceae bacterium
TTGGTGATCGAGATGAATCCGCGCGTTTCGCGCTCATCGGCCTTGGCCTCCAAGGCAACGGGCTTTCCCATCGCCAAGGTGGCGGCCAAACTGGCCATCGGCTATACCCTCGACGAGATCGCCAACGAAATCACGGCCGGGGCCATGCCCGCCGCCTTCGAACCCTCGATCGATTACATCGTCACCAAGATGCCGCGCTTTGCCTTTGAGTGCTTTCCCGGTGCCGATCCGGTGTTGACCACTTCCATGAAAAGTGTGGGCGAGGCCATGGCCATCGGCCGCACCTTCAAGGAAAGCCTGCAAAAATGCTTGCGCTCCCTCGATATCGGGCTGACAGGGTTGGACGAAGTCGATATCCCCGGCGCGCAGGACGAAGACCAAGGCCGGGCCGCCGTGCGCGGTGCGCTGATCGAGCCGCGCCAGGATCGCTTGCTCATCGTCGCTGAAGCCTTGCGGCGCGGTTTGTCTCCAGCGGAAATCTGCGCGGCGGCGCATTATGATCCGTGGTTCGTGCGCGAAATCGCTGAATTGGTGGCCGATGAAGCCCAATTGCGCCGCGACGGCCTGCCGGCAGATGCGGGGGCCTTGCGCGCACTGAAGGCCGATGGCTTTTCCGATGCACGCCTCGCTAAGCTCAGCGGCATGACGGAGCGGGAAATGCGCGTGCGCCGCCACGCGCTGGGTGTGCGGCCGGTCTTCAAGCGCATCGATACTTGCGCCGGCGAATTCGCCGCCGCCACGCCCTATATGTACTCAACCTATGAGGGGGCGGCCCTCCAGCCCGAATGCGAATCCGAGCCAACCGGCGCGCAAAAGATCGTCATCCTCGGCGGCGGGCCCAACCGCATCGGCCAGGGCATCGAATTTGATTATTGCTGCTGCCACGCCGCCTATGCCTGCAAGGATCTGGGCTGCGAATCGATCATGATCAATTGCAATCCCGAGACGGTTTCCACCGATTACGACACCTCCGATCGGCTCTATTTTGAGCCGTTGACCACCGAAGACGTGCTGGAAGTTTTGCACGTGGAAAGCGGAGCCGGCGCCATCCTGGGCTGCATCGTGCAGTTTGGTGGGCAAACGCCCTTAAAGCTCGCTGGGCCGCTGGCCGCTGAAGGCGCGACGATTTTGGGCACCAGCCCCGATTGCATCGATCTGGCCGAGGATCGCGATCGCTTCCAGGCTTTGCTCGCCCGCATTGGCCTGCGCCAACCGGAGGGGGCCATCGCCCATTCGGCGCAACAGGCCCTGGAGGGCGCGCGGCGCATCGGCTTTCCCGTCGTGCTGCGGCCGTCTTACGTTCTGGGCGGGCGGGCCATGGAAATCGTCCATGATGAAGAGGCCCTGCTGCTTTACGTGCGCAACGCCGTGCAGGCAGCGGGCGATTCCCCCGTTTTGGTGGATCGCTATCTGATCGATGCCATCGAGGTGGATGTCGATGCCTTGTGCGATGGCGAAGAGGTGCTGATCGCCGGCGTCATGGAGCAGATCGAAGAGGCCGGCGTGCATTCGGGGGATAGCGCCTGCTCTTTGCCGCCCTATTCCCTGCCCCCCGCCATTGTGCGCGTGATCGAAGAACAGACCCGGGTTTTGGCGCTGGCGCTTTGTGTGCGCGGCTTGATCAATATCCAATTCGCCATCCAGGGCGAGGATGTATTCGTGCTGGAGGCCAATCCGCGCGCCTCGCGCACCGTGCCTTTCGTAGCCAAAACGATGAACCGCCCTTACGCCGCCGCGGCGGCCAAGGTGATGGCAGGCGTGAAGCTGGCGGATTTGCAACTGGAGCGCCCAAGCGCCCCCAGCCATGTGGCCGTGAAAGAGGCGGTGTTTCCCTTCGGGCGCTTTCCCGGCGTCGATCCCATTCTGGGCCCCGAAATGCGCTCTACAGGGGAGGTCATGGGGCTGGATCGTGATTTTGCGGCGGCCTTCGCCAAGAGCCAGATCGCCGCCGGCTCGGCTTTGCCGATTAAAGGCTGCGTGTTTCTTTCGGTGCGTGCGCGCGACAAGCCCGCCATCATCGAGCCCGCGCGCGATCTGGTCGCGCTTGGCTTCACGCTGATGGCCACAATTGGCACGGCACTTAAGCTGCAAGAAGCAGGCATTCCCGTCACGTGCGTCAACAAAGTGGCAGAAGGGCGGCCCAATATCGTTGATCACATGAAGAATCACGCGGTGGATCTGGTGTTCAACACTACAGAAGGAGCACAGAGCTTTCGCGATTCCTTCTCCATTCGGCGCACCGCGCTGAGCCAAAACATCCCCTATTACACAACATTAGCCGGTGCCCGCGCGGCCACGCAGGCCATTCGCCGCCTCAAGAATGCAGGGCTCGACGTGGCGGCGCTTCAGAGCTACTCTTGACGCCCTGTCCGGCTATAGCATGATCAGTGCCGGAGCCATTCGCCTCAACGGCCTGCGGTTTTACCGGCGCATCGCCTGATCGGCTAGATCAGAGGGTGCGCTGGGCTAAGAGGATAGCGCTCTGCGCGAGACGCAATAAGGAATCGTCCTACCAATGGAAAAAGTGCCCATGACCGCCGAAGGCTATGCAGCCCTCGACGCTGAGTTGAAACGGCTAAAGACCGATGAGCGCCCCGCAGTGATCGCGGCGATATCGGAGGCGCGCAGCCACGGCGATCTTTCCGAAAACGCCGAATATCATGCGGCCAAAGAGCGCCAGAGCTTTATCGAGGGGCGCGTCGCAGAGCTGGAAGACAAGCTGGCGCGTGCGCATGTCATTGACGTATCACGCCTTTCTGGCACAAATATCAAATTCGGCGCAACCGTGACCCTGCTGGACGAAGACTCGGGCGACGAGGCCGTTTACAAGATTGTCGGCGAGGATGAAGCCGATGTCCGCGGCGGCAAGGTTTCCATCACCTCCCCCGTGGCGCGCGCGTTGATCGGCAAAGAAGCCGGTGACATCGTGGAAGTCACCGCCCCAGGGGGGGCAAAAAGCTATGAAGTGCTAAAAGTGCGCTGGCTATAGAGTTTGCGTGCGCACCGTCGGCTTTGAGCGCGCAACGCCCCTGCGCATTTGGGCGGTCAGCGATGGCAAGGCCGGTCATGCCAATCAGGCGCTGGGCCTGGCGGAGGCCATTGCCCGACAATCCTCTGGGCAGGTCACGCAAAAGCGGGTCAATCTGCGCACGCCTTACGTGTGGCTTGCCCCGGATTGGACTCCCGCGCCGCTGCAGGCATTGACACTGGCCTCCGATCCGGTGCTGCCGCCCTGGCCGGACGTGTGGATCGCCTGCGGGCGCCAGACGGCGGCCCTCACCCAAGCCGTGCGCCGCGCAGCGGGCCGGGCCTGCCTGTGCGTGCAGGTGCAAGACCCGCGCGCCAATCTGCGCGAATTCGATCTCATCGTGGCCCCCACCCATGATGAATTGGAGGCCCCCAACCTCATTATGACGCTGGGGGCGATGCACCGCGTGACCCCGGAGCGGCTGACGCAAGCCAGCGAAAGCGCGGCCCCGGCCTCTGCTTCGCTCAGCCTGGCGGTGTTGATCGGTGGGGATTCCAAGCGCCAGCGCATTGGCAGCAAAAGGGCCCGCGCCTTGGCTGCGCCTTTGGTGCGCTTGGCGCGAACCGGCGCGGCGCTGCGCGTCAGCCTATCGCGGCGCACCAGCGCAGCTGCGCGCGCGGTGCTGGAAGCGGAGCTAAAACCCCATGCCGCGCTGTGGTGGGATGGTGAGGACCCAAACCCCTATCTCTCGATGCTGGCGGCCGCAGATCACATCTTGGTCACCGCTGATAGCGTATCGATGGCCACGGAGGCAGCCGCAACCGGTAAGCCGGTGCACATTCTGCCGGTGGATGGCGACGCCGGCAAGCTTTCGGCCTTCCACGCGGCGCTGCAGGCCTATGGCGCGGCGCGGCCCTTTCGCTTGCCCTTGGCCCCCTGGAGCTATCCGCCACTGCTGGAAGCCGAGCGCGTGGCCAGCTTGGTTTTGGCCTCCGCCTACAAGCGCCTTGGCCAAGGCGCTTGACGCCGTGCATTTCGTCACGGCAGCTAGCCCAGAATGTGTGCGCAAACGCGATGCCGATGGCGGCTTTCGTGAATAATCCAGGCTAACCCATGACCGATTCCCCATCTTGGCGCATGGCCACGCGCTTGGTGCATGCCGGCATCAGCCGCAGCCCCCATCAGGAAACCAGCGAGGCCCTCTATCTCACCTCCGGCTATGCGTATGAGAGCGCAGAGCAAGCCGACGCCCGCTTTGCTGGCACCAATGCCGGCTTTATCTATGGCCGCTACGGCAACCCCACGGTGTCGATGTTCGAGGCGCGCTTGGCAGCTTTAGAAGGGGCACAGGCCTGTTACGCCACCGCTTCTGGCATGTCGGCGATCGCGGCGGCGGTACTTGCGCCGCTGAAAAGCGGCGATCGCATCGTTGCGCCGCGGGCGTTGTTCGGCTCCTGTTTGTGGATTCTCGATACCCTCTGCCCGCGCTATGGCATCAATGTAGAGTTGATCGATGGCGCTGATCTCACGTCCTGGCGCGAGGCTTGCACACGCCCCGTGCAGCTGGCGCTGGTCGAGACTCCGGCCAATCCCATGCTCGATGCGGTAGATTTGGCCGCAGTGCGCGCCATTTTGCCGGCCGAAGCCCTTTTGGTGGCCGACAATGCCTTCGCCAGCCCCGTAACACAAAATCCCCTGCAATTTGGTGCCGATATCGTGGTCTATTCGGCCACCAAGCATATCGATGGCCAGGGCCGCACCTTGGGCGGGGCCATTTTGGGCCAGCGTGCTTTGCTCGATCAGCTCTTTAAGGATTATCTGCGCCATACCGGCCCGGCTTTATCGCCCTTCAACGCCTGGGTGCTGCTGAAGGGGCTGGAGACCATCCAATTGCGCGTCGAGGCGCAGGCCCGCAGCGCGGCGCATCTGGCGGATGCCTTGGCCCGCCACCCCAAAATCCTGCGCGTGCTCTATCCCGGCCGGGCCGATCATCCCCATTTCGCAATTCATGCCCGGCAGATGCGTGACGGGGGCACGCTGTTGGCTTTTGAGGTGCGAAACGGGCGTGCCGGGGCTTGGGCCCTGCTCAACGCGCTGAAGCTGGTGTTGATCTCCAACAATCTGGGCGATGCCAAAAGCTTGGCCACCCACCCAGAAACCACCACACATCGGCGCCTGACGCCGGAGGCGCGCGCGGCGCTGGGAATTCACCCTGGCGTGGTGCGCCTATCCGTGGGCCTGGAAGATCGTGCGGACTTGGAGGAGGACCTCCTCCAGGCACTGGAGGCGGTTTGATGGACGGAGATGTGTTCCAACAAGAAACCCTGGGCGTGCTGGTGCGTGTAGAGCCGGCGTTTTTGGAATTTGAATCCGATCCCGCCCAGGGCCGCTATGTTTGGTCTTACGCCATCGATGTTGAAAACCGCCTGCAAGAGCCAGTGCAATTGCTCTCGCGCTATTGGCGCATCACCGATGCTTTGGGCATCACCCAGGAGGTGCGCGGGCAAGGCGTGGTTGGCCAGCAGCCAGTGATCGCCCCGGGCGCGAGCTTTAGCTATTCCAGCGCCGCGCCGCTGCACGCTTCCAGCGGCTTGATGCATGGCCATTATGAAATGGCGCGCCTGCATTCGGGGGATACCATCACCGTGGCCGTGCCGGCCTTCGCCCTCGATAGCCCGCACGCGCAACGCTTGGCCAATTGACCGCACGGGTGCGCGGTGGTGATCCCTGCAGTGGGCCTTGACGGACGCCAAGACGCGCCGCACACACGCCATCTTCATCGCAAAAGGTGCCGCCATGCTTGAGGCTGCAGACAATCCCCTCCTTCCCGTCTACGCCCCGCCGGATGAGGTCTTCACGCGCGGCGAGGGCGTGTGGCTGTTCACCGATGATGAGCGCCGCTATCTGGATTTCATCTCCGGCATCGCCGTCAACGCGCTGGGCCACGCCCATCCCAAGCTGGTGGCCGCCTTGACCGAGCAGGCCGGCAAGCTTTGGCATTTGTCCAACATGTTCCGCATTGAGGGCCAGGAAAAGCTGGCGGCGCAATACGTGGCGCACACCTTCGCGGACCGGGTATTTTTCACCAATTCCGGCACCGAGGCCATCGAATGCGCGCTGAAAATGGCGCGGCGCTATCATTATGCCAATGGCCAGCCGGAGCGGATCGAGATCATTGGCTTTTCCGGCTCCTTCCATGGGCGCAGCTATGCCGCGGTCAACGCCTCGGGAAACGCCGGCTATCTGGAGGGCTTTGGCCCCCCTTTGCCGGGCTATCGCCAATTGCCGTTTGGCGATCATGACGCGCTGAAGGCCGCAATCGGCTCGCAGACGGCCGCAATCCTGCTGGAGCCCGTGCAGGGCGAGGGCGGCTGCCGCGCCATCCCGGAAATCTGCCTGCGTGAGCTGCGCGCGCTGTGCGATGCCGCGGGAGCCCTGCTGATCTTTGACGAAGTGCAATGCGGTGCCGGGCGCACCGGCAAGCTGTTCGCGCATCAATGGGCCGGCATCGCCCCCGATATCATGGCGGTGGCCAAGGGCGTCGGCGGGGGCTTCCCCATGGGGGCGTGCCTGGCCAGTAATGAGGCCGCCAAGGGCATGGTGCGCGGCGTGCACGGCACCACGTTTGGCGGCAATCCGCTGGCCATGGCCGTCGGCTTTGCGGTGTTTGAGGAATTAACACGGCCCCAGTTTCTGGAGCATGTGCGCGACATGTCCAATCAGCTTGGCCAAAGCCTAGAAGGGCTGAAAGATCGCCATCCCGGCTATGTGCTGGAGGTGCGCGGCAAGGGCCTGCTGCGCGGCCTGCGGCTGAGCGCCGATCCCAAACCCGTGCAGATCGCCGCGCGCGGGCTTGGCTTGCTGGTGGGCGTGGCGGGGGAAAATGTCTTGCGGCTGGCCCCGCCGCTGATTGTGCAAGAGGCGCATATCGCCAAAGCCGTCGAGACGCTGGACGCGGCCCTCAGCGCAGCGCGCAGCGCTTGATGGGAATGCGCCATTTCATCGATCTGTCGCGGCTCGCGGCGGAAGATTTGCGCGCCATGTTGCTGGCGGCGCATCGCCGCAAGGCCCAGAGGGCGGGTTTGCCCAAGGGCGCGCCGGACAGCGATCGCCCCCTCGATGGCCGGCTGCTGGCTATGATTTTCGAGAAGAATTCCACCCGCACGCGCGCCAGCTTTGACGTGGCGATGCGCCAGCTTGGCGGCGGCAGCGCCATGTATAATGCAGCCGATCTGCAGCTTGGCCGCGGCGAGAGCGTGGCCGATACCGCCCGCGTGCTATCGCTGTTTGTGGATGCGGTGATGATCCGGGCCAATGCTCACGCTTTGGTAGAGGACTTCGCCGCCCATGCCAGCGTGCCCGTGCTCAATGGCCTGACGGACAAAAGCCATCCTTGCCAGATCCTGGCGGATGTCATGACCTATGAAGAGCGGGTTGGCCCATTGGCTGGGGCGCACTTGGCCTGGATTGGCGATGGCAACAATGTGCTGGCCAGCCTGCTGCACGCGGCGCCAAAGCTGGGCTTTGCCTTGCGCATCTGCACACCGCCCGGCTTTCGCCCGGCGGAGGCGGATCTGGCCTTGGCCGATGGGGCGTACACCATGATTGACGATCCCGCCGAGGCCGCCAGCGGCGCTGATTGTTTGCTGACCGATACTTGGGTTTCCATGGGGGATCGCGATGTCGAGGCCCGCAAGGCGGCCTTCGCGCCTTATCAAATCACCCAGACGCTGATGGACAAAGCCAAGCCCCACGCCATCTTTTTGCATTGCCTGCCCGCGCATCGCGGTGAGGAAGTCACTGCGGAAGTGATCGACGGGCCGCGCTCCGCCGTGTTCGATGCCGCAGAAAACCGCCTGCACGCCCAAAAGGCCGCTTTGCTGTGGTGCTTTTATTTGCTGGGATCGGCATAAGGCCGGTTAAGCGATGCGACGCGGCCGATTTGGCATTAAGATGACCCTTTGATCCCAGGAGCGCGCATCGCATGTCCGATTCCCACCCCAATGCTCACGGCCATATCCACGACAACATCACCCAAACCATTGGCCGCACGCCGCTGGTGCGGCTCACGAAATTCGCCAAAGCGCGCGGCTGCGGGGCGGAGCTGATCGCCAAGCTGGAATTTTTCAACCCCATCGCCTCGGTGAAGGATCGCATTGGCGTGGCCATGATCGAGGCGCTGGAGGCGGAGGGGAAAATCGGGCCGCACACCGTGCTGGTCGAGCCCACCTCCGGCAATACTGGCATCGCTTTGGCCTTTGTGGCGGCGCAGCGCGGTTATCGCTTAGTCCTGGTCATGCCCGAAACCATGTCGATCGAGCGGCGCAAAATGTTGGCGCTGTTGGGCGCGGAGCTGGTGCTCACCCCGGGGCCGGAGGGCATACGCGGGGCGCTGGCCAAGGCGGATGAAATCCTGGCCGGCAATCCCAACGCAGTGATGCCCCAGCAATTTGCCAATCCCGCCAATCCGGCCGTGCATGTGCGCACCACCGCCGAGGAGATTTGGGCCGATTGCGCCGGGGCGCTGGATGTGTTCGTGGCCGGCGTCGGCACCGGCGGCACCATTACCGGGGTTGGCCGCACGCTGAAGCCGCGTTTGCCGCATTTGCACATCGCCGCAGTAGAGCCGGAAAGCAGCGCGGTTTTATCCGGCGGCCCGCCCGGCCCGCACAAGATCCAAGGCATCGGCGCGGGCTTTATCCCCGAAATCCTGGATCGCAGCGTGATCGATGAAATCTTGCAGGTCAGCAACGAGGAGGCGGTGGATACTGCCCGGCAAGTGGCGCGCCTCGAGGGCTTGCCTGGCGGCATCTCCACCGGGGCCGCCCTCAGCGCCGCGGCGCGTATCGGGGCCCGGCCGGAAATGGCCGGCAAGCGCATCGTGGTCATCGCGCCGTCTTTCGCCGAGCGCTATCTATCCACGGCCCTGTTCGAGGGATTGTAAACCGCGGGCATGGAGACGCTCACCGCGCACACCTTGGTGATCGGCGCGGGTGCCGTGGGCTTGGCCTGCGCTGCCCGCTTGGCGCGCGCGGGGGCGGATGTGCTGGTGCTAGAGCGCGGCGGTGCGATCGGCACCGGCATTTCATCGCGCAGCAGCGAAGTTATCCACGCGGGGATGTATTACCCAACCGGCAGCCTCAAGCACCAGTTGTGCATCGAGGGGCGGCGCCTGCTTTACCCCTATCTGGCCAGTCGGGGCGTTGCGCACCGCGCCTGCGGCAAGCTGATCGTGGCCACCGACGCCGCCGAAACCGGCAAGATCGCGGCGATCCACGCTTTGGCCATCGCCAACGGCGTGGAGGGCTGTTCGCTGATCACGGCGCGCCAGGCCATGGACTGGGAGTCCGGGCTCGCCTGCACGGCAGCGCTGTTTTCGCCAACCACCGGGCTACTCGATAGCCATGGCTTTATGCTAGCGCTGCAGGGGGAGCTGGAAGATCATGGAGGGCGCGTGGTTTTCTTCGCCCCGGTTGCCGGCGGCGCGCTGCAGGTCGATGGGCGCATCCTGCTGCGTATTGGCGGGGCAAGCCCCCTCCTTGTGCTGGCCCGGCAAATCGTGAATTGCGCGGGCCTGCACGCCATCCCCCTGGCGCGGCGCATCGAGGGCCTGGCTTTGGCCAGCCTGCCGCAGCAAACCCTGGCGAAGGGCAGCTATTTCGGCTGCCAAGGCAAAGCCGCTTTCAGCCGCTTGATCTATCCCGCGCCGGTCGAGGGGGGCTTGGGCGTGCACCTGACGCTCGATCTCGCGGGGCGCATGCGCTTTGGCCCGGACGTGGAATGGCTCGCCGATGGCGATCCCGATGGCCTGGATTTCGCGGTCGATCCGCACCGGGCGCAGGCGTTTTACGCGGCCATTCGCCGATATTGGCCGGCTTTGCCCGATGGCGCGCTCACGCCCGATTATAGCGGCGTGCGGCCCAAGCTCTCCGGGCCGGGCCAACCCGCCGCTGATTTCCTTATTCAGGGGCCCCGCCAGCACGGCGTGCTTGGCCTGATCAATCTGTTCGGCGTCGAAAGCCCCGGCCTCACCGCCTCTTTGGCCATCGCCGAGCGCGTCAACGCCGAACTCGCAGCGATGGCTTAATCCTTGGCGCGCTCGAAATAGGAGCCATCCTCGGTGGAGATCACCACGCGCGTGCCGGCCTCGATATGCGGCGGCACCATGGTGCGCAGGCCATTGGACAGCTTGGCGGGCTTATAAGAGGAAGACGCCGTCTGCCCCTTGGTGACGGGCTCGGTCTCCAGGATTTGCAGCGTCACCCGCGCCGGCAGATCTATGGACAGCGCCACCCCATCATGCAGCAGCAGATACACTTCCATTTCCGAATGCAAATACGCGACCGCATCGCCAATCGTATCGCGCGATACCGTGACCTGCTCAAAATTCACCGGGTTCATGAACACGAAGCCCGCGTCGCCATCCTCATAGAGAAAGGTGTGCTTCACCTCCTCCACGAAGGCCTTTTCCAAGGCATCGGTGGTTTTGTGGGTTTCTTGCGTTTTCACGCCATCGACGATGCGCCGCATGGTAATGGTGGTCGTCGGGGTGCCCTTGCCGGGCCGAAAGCTCTCTGCCGCCATCACGACATAGAGTTTCCCATCAGAATGTTCGAGCACATTGCCCTTGCGGACATCGCTGGCGATAACTTTGACCACTGGGTCGCCTTTCTCAGTTGGCGCTTGGCAATCCATGATTGCTGAAAACGAGGATAGAATGACGGCTGATACAGGCCTTTCCCCGCCAGGCCAAGCGATCGGTGCCAATCGCTTCTGGCACCGCGCCCGTCACGCCGATCGCCGCCCACTGCTGCTGGCCAGAAATCGCATGAAAGCGGCGCTGCGGGCCTGGTTTGAGGCCGAGGGCTTCGTCGAGATCGAGGCTGCGGCGCTGCAGGCCTCCCCCGGCAATGAAATCCATCTGCACGCTTTCGCCACCCAAGCAGAGCGGGAGAATGGCACAAGCAGCCCGCTTTATCTGCACACCTCCCCCGAATTTGCCATGAAAAAGCTGTTGGCGGCCGGGGAGGAGAAGATTTTCGCCTTTGCGCCGGTGTTTCGCAATCGCGAGGAGGCCTCCTCCGCGCTGCACGCGCGCGAGTTCTGCATGCTGGAATGGTATCGCGTCGGGGACGCCTATGAAGCCATCATCGCCGATTGCGCGGCCTTGGTGCGGGTGGCCGCCGGCGCGATCGACCAAAGGGCGTTGACTTGGCGGGGGAGGCAATGCCCGATTGCGCCACCGCCGCAGCGGCTGAGCGTGTGCGCCGCCTTCGCGCAGTTTGCTGGGATTGACCTGTTGGCCACCCTCTCGCCGGGGGGCTTGGGCGATCTTCACGCTTTAGGTGCTGCAGCGCAACAAATCGGCATGGCGGCTCGGGAGCATGACACCTGGTCAGACCTGTTCAGCCGTATCATGGTGGAGCGGGTGGAATCCCAGCTTGGCACAGATCGGCTCACGATCCTCGATGGCTACCCCGCCCCGGAGGCGGCCCTAGCGCGGCGCAGCGCGCAGGACGCCCGCTTTGTCGAGCGCTTCGAGCTCTATGCCTGCGGGGTAGAGTTGGCCAACGGCTTTGGCGAACTGACCGATCCGATCGAGCAACGCGCGCGTTTCGAATCCGCCATGGCGCAAAAGGCGGCCCGCTATGGCCACGCTTATCCGCTCGATGAGGATTTTTTGGCCGCTTTGGCGCATATGCCCGCCGCCGCCGGCTGCGCCCTGGGCTTTGACCGCCTGGCCATGCTCGCGCTCGCGGCACCACGCATCGCGCAAGTGCAATGGGTTCCGGTCGAGGATGGTTAGACCATTT
Organism: Hyphomonadaceae bacterium; assembly: GCA_021731965.1. Taxonomy (GTDB): domain Bacteria; phylum Pseudomonadota; class Alphaproteobacteria; order Caulobacterales; family Aquidulcibacteraceae. The sequence continues at coordinate 11,782 of JAKFWI010000013.1, forward strand.
CTCGAGAACCTGGCGTCGGGCTTTTCTCTAAAAACCCACCAAATGCATTGATTTCACGTATCTTTTGACTGAAAATCGCAAAGACATTTACGTTGAAAATGCGTCGATCAATCGACCGGCAACGCCCGGCTGACCCGCGCCACGCTTTCACCCGGCAAGGTGGTGCCCGATTCCAGTGCGCTGCGCGCCCCTGTAAGGCCCGCGCCATCGGCCGCGACCCGCTCAACGCGCACGCGGCCCGTGGCCGGATCAATCGACACCCGATCCACCGGCAAGGAGGCCAAGCGCACATTGCCGACCGAAGTGCTGGCCGAAAGGCTAGCGAAGCCCTCCTCGATCAAATAGCGCATTTGATTATCGCGGGCCAAAGCGGTTTCCCCGCCCAGCACGACTGCGATCAGGCGATGGCCGCCGCGCGCCGCGGAAGAGGCCAAGTTAAAGCCAGAGGCGTTGGTGTAACCGGTCTTGATCCCGTCCACGCCCTCGACAACGCCAAGCAGCCGATTGTGGTTACGCGCGTAAACGCGTTTCCAGCTCATGCCCGGCGTTTGGAAAAAGCCGTAATATTGCGGATAATCCTCAATCAAGGCTTGGCTGAGCGTGGCGATATCGCGCGCCGTGGTTTGCTGGCGGGAATCGGGCAGGCCACTGGCATTGACGAAGCGGGTGCGCCCCATGCCGATCTCGCGGGCCCGCGCCGTCATCCGCGCCGCAAAGCGCGCCTCCGAGCCGGCCAAATGCTCCGCCACCGCCACGGCCACATCATTCGCCGATTTGGTGACCAAAGCGCGGATCGCATCGTCCACCAGGATCTGTTCACCGGCCCGCACACCCAAACGTGAAGGCGGCTGGGCCGCGGCATTGCGCGAAATCGTGATCGGCTCAAACAAGGCCACTTCGCCGTGATCGATGGCCTCAAAAAGCAGATAGAGCGTCATCATCTTGGTTAATGACGCGGGATAACGCTCTTCATCCGCGGCATCTTCGTGCAAAACCGCCTTGGTTTGCGCGTCGATCACCACGGCCGCATAGCGCCCCTCGGCGTGCGCGCCAGGTGCCTGAACGAACGCTATGGCAGCAGCGCCTAGCGTGAAAACGGAGCGGTTCAGCATGGGAGGCATTCTCATCATGATCCGATGGTGTGCAAACTCTAAGCCGATTCTGAGGCCAGCCTGCCCCCGCCCAACTTAAGATTACGTAAACGTTTCCGCGTCGCCGGGGTAGAGTTTTTTGCAGAAATTTTTGCAGCGCACCATTGACTTCGCACATGCAGCATGACATTTGGGGTTCATCGAACCGGTGCAACGCGATCGCCTGCCCTTCCAGGGATTGGCGCTTTCGGGCGCCCTATCCGGTAAATCAGTGCGAACCCAATAGGAGAATTTATCATGGCAACTGCAAAAACCACGCAAGGCGCGAAGATCGAAGCGCAAATCACGGAAGCCACCACCAAGGGCTTTGAGCAGCTGACGGCGATGGCCCCGGAATCGGTCAAGGAACAGCTGGACCGGACCATGAGCGCCGTTTCCGAAATGGGCTCCTTCAGCAAGGAAAACATGGAAGCCATGGTCGCCTCCGCCACGGCTTACACCAAGGGCGTAGAAGCCATGTCGGCCCGGGCCGCCGCTTTCTCCAAGCAAGCCGTCGAGAATCACATGTCGGCCGCCAAGTCGATCATGACCTCGCGCAGTGTGCAGGAATTGGTTGAGCGCCAATCGGCCTATGCCAAGTCGGCGTTTGAGGGCTATGTCTCGGAACTCAATCAAGTTTCCGAAATGTTTGCGGGCGTTGCCAAGCAAGCCATGCAGCCCTTCAATGAGCGGGTTTCCGCGGTTGGCCAGCTGGTGCAAGCCGGCATGCAACCTCTGCGCGCGCGCTAAACACCTCGGCCCAGGGCGCTCAGCCCCAGGTGCAGACTTCATCAAGGGCGGTCGCTGACGCGGCCGCCCTTTTTGCATGCCCATTGCGCCACCTGTTTTTTTTGCGCGCGTGTTTCGGGGCCCCGAATTTTTCCACTTTGGCGCATTTCGCACGCATTATCATATGGATAGGTAATGCCACGTCGCGGCGTATTGCGTGCCGCACGCAGGAAAAGCGCCGCGCGCACCGGCACCGGCCCTTCCTTCCGCGCCGGCTTCACCTAGATTGGTTAGACGCATCAAGCGCAGGCACCAAGGACTGCGTGGGACACGGCACGATCATGAGTGAGCGACGTTGGGACGATGACGGGCCGGATCGCGAAGGCGATCTCGCCACCCGCACGCGCCCTGACACGAAAAAGCCGTCACTCTACCGCGTGCTGCTGCTCAACGACGATTACACGCCGATGGAATTTGTGGTGTTCGTGTTGGAACAGTTTTTCAACAAGACGCGTGACGAAGCCACAGAGATCATGTTGCATGTGCATCAGCACGGAGTCGGGCTCTGCGGTGTATTCACCTTCGAAGTCGCAGAAACCAAAGTTGTTCAAGTATTGGATATCGCGCGGCGGGCTGAATATCCCCTGCAGTGCACCATGGAAAAGGATTAGCCAACGTGGCGACTTTCTCCCGCACCCTCGAACACACGCTGCGTCGCGCGCTGACGTTGGCCAATCAGCACCGGCATGAATATGTCACGCTGGAGCATTTGCTGCTGTCCTTGACCGAGGATGACGATGCTGCCCAAGTCATGACAGCCTGCAAGGTCGATCTCGATAAGCTGCGCGGCAATCTCGAAACCTATCTCGAAGAGGAATTGGACAGCCTGGTCGTCGATGGCCGCGAGGGCGAGGATGCCCGCCCCACCGCCGGTTTCCAGCGGGTGCTGCAGCGCGCCATGCTGCACGTGGATAGCTCGGGCCAAAGGGAGGTTTCCGGGGCCAATGTGCTGGTGGCGCTGTTCTCGGAGCGGGAAAGCCACGCCGCCTATTTCCTGCAGGATCAGGACATGACGCGGTATGATGCGGTGAATTTCATCTCCCATGGCCTGGCCAAGCGCCCCGGTGCCACGCAGCAGCGCCCCGTGCGCGGGGCCGCCGATGGAGAGGAAGAGCGCGTCGCCAAGCAAGGCAGCGATGCGCTGGCGGCCTATTGCGTCAATCTCAACAAAAAGGCCAAGGAGGGGCGGGTCGATCCGCTGATCGGGCGCGAGGCGGAAGTCACGCGCGCCATCCAAATCCTCTGCCGGCGCCAGAAGAACAATCCGCTGCTGGTCGGTGATCCGGGGGTGGGAAAAACCGCCATCGCCGAAGGGCTGGCGCGCAAGATCGTGGAAAAGCAAGTGCCCGAAGTGCTGGCCGATGCCGTGATCTATTCGCTGGACATGGGCTCCTTGCTGGCCGGCACGCGCTATCGCGGCGATTTCGAAGAGCGCCTAAAGGGCGTCATGCGCGAGCTGGAAAATCTGCCTAAAGCGGTGTTGTTCATCGACGAGATCCACACCGTGATCGGCGCTGGCGCAACCAGCGGCGGGGCCATGGATGCCTCCAATCTGCTCAAGCCGGCTTTGCAGAACGGCAATCTGCGCTGCATGGGCTCGACCACCTACAAGGAATATCGCCAGCATTTTGAAAAGGATCGGGCTTTGGCCCGGCGCTTTCAAAAGATCGATGTGAATGAGCCCTCCATTCCCGATGCCATCAAGATTCTGATGGGCTTGAAGCCTTATTTTGAGGAATACCATAAGGTTACCTATACCGAAGAGGCGATCCGCTCTGCGGTGGAGCTTTCGGCCCGCCATATGGGCGATCGCAAATTGCCGGACAAAGCCATCGACGTGATCGACGAAAGCGGCGCGTCCATGATGCTGCTGCCTCCCGATCAGCGCCGCTCGGTGATCGGTGCCACCGATGTCGAGGAAGTGGTGGCGCGCATGGCGCGCATCCCCCCCAAGGCGGTTTCCAAGGATGATTCAGAGATGCTGAAATGCCTGGATCAGGATCTCAAGCGTGTGGTGTTTGGCCAGGATCTGGCCATCGACAATCTTGCATCGGCCATCAAGATGGCGCGCGCCGGCCTGCGCGAGCAGCATAAGCCGATCGGCTGCTATCTGTTCGCGGGGCCCACGGGCGTGGGCAAGACGGAGGTGGCGCGCTCTTTGGCCAAGGTCATGGGCATTGAATTGCTGCGCTTTGACATGTCCGAATACATGGAGCGCCACACCGTCAGCCGCTTGATCGGCGCTCCTCCCGGCTATGTCGGTTATGATCAGGGCGGCCTGCTCACCGACGGCGTGGATCAACATCCGCATTGCGTGCTGCTGCTCGATGAAATCGAAAAGGCGCATTCGGACTTGTTCAACATCCTGCTCCAGGTCATGGATCATGGCGTGTTGACCGATGCCAACGGCAAGAAGGCTGATTTTCGCAATGTTATCTTGATCATGACCACCAATGCGGGTGCGGCGGATGCGGCCAAAAGCGGCATCGGCTTTGGCCGCGGCACCAAGGATGAGGAAAACGAGGAAGCCATTCGCCGCTTGTTTGCGCCGGAATTCCGCAATCGCCTGGATGCGATCATTTCGTTCCAGCATTTGACGCCCGAAATCATTCGCAATGTGGTGCAGAAATTCATCATCCAGCTCGAGGCGCAATTGCAGGAGCGCCACGTGCAGATCGAGCTGACGGACGCGGCATCTGAATGGCTGGCCAAGCGCGGCTACGACCAAGCCTTTGGTGCCCGCCCGCTGGCGCGCATCATCCAGGAGCACGTCAAAAAGCCGATGGCTGACGAATTGCTGTTTGGGCGCCTGAAGGAGGGCGGGATCGTCAAGGTCGATATCGACGCCAATGACGAGTCGAAGCTGAAATTCGATTACCTCGAATTGCCCGTGCGGCCCAACCGAGGCGATGAAGGCGATGGCGGTGCGGCGCGTCCCAGGCAGCCCGAACTTGCGGGCTGATCGCCGTCAATGTCGTCGTGCAGGGCTCTAAGCTATGGAATCAGAGCACGTTTCACGTCAGAAATCGAATTCGATTTCTATGAGCTCGTCCTGAGAAGGATTACGAAAGCGTGAAGCTTTGTTGTTGGAATGGCTCATCTCCGCCTTTGCAATAAAAGCCGCCGAATTGGCATTTAATCACATCTATGGACCGCACAGGAACTCGACGAGAGCTGGAAAGTGCGCTAGCCTCACTTGAGTGATTTGGCAAATCTGTAGCCAATGGGGCAAAGCAAAATGAGCACGGCGAAAAAACTCCATGCTTTACGGGGGGATGAGCCCAACGTTATCGTTGAGACGGTGCCTGTTGTGCGTGCGCAGCGCGAGGCGCTGAAAGAGGCGCCCCGGGTTGAGCCCTTGGTGCAGCCTGCCACGCGCAGTGAGCCGGCCCACGGGGCCCGCGCAGAGCAGGCGCATGTGCAGGCGCAGTATCAGATGCAGGATCGCCGCCGGCTCAGCATGCCGGAGCGGCTGGCAGAGGGCCGCGGCTTTTGGCGCGGGGCCATGGTTGGTGGCCTGTTGGGCCTTGGTTTGGGCGTGGCCGGTGGCGGCATGACCTTCACCATGTGGGCCCCCATGATCATGACCACGGTGCGGGACGCCATCCTGTTGCAGAATGTCATCCACGATAGCGGCTCCGGCAACGGTGCCAATTCCTCTGGGTCGCAGGGTCAATAGGCTCAGCCGCGCTGCGGGCTGCCTGCCGGCTGTGCTTTGCCCAGCGGTGTCACGAACCCTTCCGACATGCCACTGGCGGAGCGAAGCGGAGATCTTTGGCATCCATGGGCGTATGGATCCCAATGCTGCTGCGCACGGTGGGATGACGCAGAGTTCTCCGTCATGCCACTGGCGGAGCGAAGCGGAGATCTTTGGCATCCATGGGCGTATGGATCCCAATGCTGCTGCGCACGGTGGGATGACGCAAGGCACGGCCTCCGGCACCTTGGGATGACGCAACACCCGCGACCACGCCTTTGATGGAAATGCCCTATACGAAAGTCAGGTCTGGCGGCGCGCTGGCGCGCTTGGCGGCGCTGCTCTTACGGGTCTGGGGAGCAGCAGCGGGCGGGGCGAGCAAGCACACCACCTCCTCCGCGAACCAATTGGCCCGCCACAGCACTTCCGCGAAGGGGGGACCGGAAACACCGCGGGCAATCGGCGCAGCCCGTTCGATCTTGAGCCCCAATTCCTTGGTCAAAGCCGCGAAATCGCGCACCGTGCACGGCCGCGAGGCGCGCCGATCATGCCAAGCCGCGGCGCTGCCCGG
>JAKFWI010000008.1 GCA_021731965.1 Hyphomonadaceae bacterium
GGCATGATCACCATTTTTGTCTTTTATGACAGCGCCTTCATGCGCTCCTTGATCCGTTCCGTGTTGGAGCGCGACGGGGGCTTTGAGGTGGTCGGCGAGGCGGCCGATGCCTTCGAAGCCCGCGCAGCCATCAAAGCCCTTTTGCCGGATGTGCTGACGCTGGACGTGGAAATGCCGCGCATGGATGGCTTGTCCTTTCTGGAAAAGATCATGAGGCTGCGGCCCATGCCCGTGGTGATGGTGTCGACGCTGACGCAGGCCGGTGCCGACATCACCCTCAACGCGTTGGAGCTTGGCGCGGCGGATGCGGTGCTCAAGCCCAGCCCAGCAGAGCGCAATGGCTTTGAGCGCTTCGCGGAGGATTTGCGATCGGCCTGCCTCGCGGCGGGGCAGAGCGCGCGCCCCGCCCATTATGCGCAGCCGCCTTTGGCCGCGCCGGCCAACGCGCATTCGGCGCGCTATGTTGATGGGGTGATCGGCATCGGGGCCTCCACCGGCGGGGTGGAGGCATTGCGCCAAATCCTGCCGAGCTTTCCGCGCAACGCGCCGCCCATCGCCGTGGTGCAGCACATGCCGGCCGAGTTTACGCGCCGCTTCGCCGAGCGGCTGAATGATGCATGCGCGATCGAGGTGCGCGAGGCGGAAGATGCCATGCCTTTGCAAGCGGGGCTTTGCGTGGTTGCACCAGGCGGGCGCCATTTGCGGCTGGTCGGTGGGCCTGGAGGCTTTGTTTGCCGATTGGGGGATGAGGCCGCCGTCAGCGGACACCGGCCATCCGCGGACGTGCTGTTCGCCAGCATCGCGGCCAATGCGGGCAACAAGGGTGCGGGCTTGTTGCTTACCGGCATGGGCCGCGATGGTGCCGAGGGCCTGCTAAAGCTGCGCCGCGCCGGCGGCTTCACCTTTGGCCAAAACGAAGCCAGCTGCCTCATCTACGGCATGCCCCGTGCGGCCGATGATATCGGAGCCAGCGCCCAGCAAGCCGCCTTGCAGGATCTGCCGGCTTTGGCCCTGCGCTGCCTTAGCGCGAATCCCGATTTGACTGAATCCGGTCAAATCCGGTGAGTCCACCCTACACCAATAAGTTAGACCCGTTCTCAAAAACCGAGTCGCACTTTTCAGACACGATTCTAAAGAAAATTAGTTCTAACGAAGAAAGGAAAACCCATGCCAAAGGCGGCTGATGTTTCGATTTTGCTTGTTGATGATCAACCCAGCATGCGTAGCTTAGCGCGGTTTGCGCTCGAATCTTTTGGGATGCGGTCGGTTGTTGAGGCCAAGAGCGGCCGCGAGGCCATCCAACTCATGGAAGGCAAGGCTTTTAGCCTGATCATCTCCGATTGGAATATGGAAGACGTGGACGGGTTGACCTTTTTGAAAGTCGTACGCAAACACCCGCGCACCAAATCCACGCCCTTCATCATGTTGACCGGCCATAGTGATCGTGAGCAAGTCAAGCAGGCCATCGATGCTGGCGTCAACAATTACGTCATCAAACCGTTTGACGCCGTGACCCTGCTCAAAAAGATCGAGGCCGTGATCGGCAAGATCGAGTGACGCGCAAAGACATAAGCGCATTCAGGAAAAGTGGAATTGCGGTTTTCCGTCCGAATGCGCGCTAAGTTAGTGAATCAGCGCATTCAGGAAAAGTGGAATTGCGGTTTTCCGTCCGAATGCGCGCTAGATTATTTAATAAGCGCATTCAGGAAAAGTGGAGTTGCGGTTTTCCGTCCGAATGCGCGCTAAGTTAGTGAATCTGCGCATTCAGGAAAAGTGGAGTTGCGGTTTTCCGCCCGAATGCGCTAGTGCATTGGCTTAGGCATCCATGTGGCGGGAGGTTACTGCGTGTCATCCGCAGTGGATTTAGGCATCGACCTCGGCATCGAGGGCGTTATCCTGGATGAATTCGCGGCGCGGCTCCACGACATCCCCCATCAATTTGGAGAACATTTCATCGGCCTCATCGGCGTGATGCACCCGCACCTGCAGCAAGGTGCGCGCCTCGACATCCAGGGTGGTCACCCACAATTGCTCGGGATTCATCTCCCCGAGGCCCTTATAGCGCTGGATGTGCACGCCCTTGCGCCCTGCGGCCATCACCGCCTCCAGCAAGGATAGCGGCCCATGAATGGGCGCATCCTCGCTGCCGCGCTTGAGGGAAGCGAGGGCGGAAAAGGTTTCAGCCAAAGCGAGCCCGCGCTCGGAAAGCCGGCGGGCCTCCCCGCTGGAAAGCAGGCCGCGATCGAGGATGGTGCGCTCCGTGACACCGCGAATGATCCGCTCCAGCACCAATGCGCCGTCGGGATCGAAGCGGGCCGTCCAACCCGATTCGCCCTCTTCGGCCAGGCGGTCGAGGCGCGCCGCAGCGGCCGCGGCATGCCCATCCTGCGCCTCGACCCCAAGCGCGCCGGCCAATGCCACTTGCTCCAGCACCTGACGCGGGGCGCGCGCCGCGAGGCGCTCCACACTGGCCTTGAAGCCCACGCAATCCTTGGCCAGGCGCTCCAGATCCGCGCCGGCCATCTGCACGCCGCCGTCCTGGAGAAACACCGCGCCGGCCGATCCCTCGGCGATGAGATGCGCCTCAAGCGCCGCCTCATCCTTTAAATAGCGCTCCGATTTGCCCTTGGCGGCCTTATAGAGAGGCGGCTGGGCGATATAGAGATGCCCGCGCTCAATGATTTCCGGCATTTGCCGATAGAAGAAGGTGAGCAGCAGCGTGCGGATATGCGCGCCATCGACATCTGCATCGGTCATGATGATGACCTTGTGATAGCGCAGCTTGGCGATATCGAAATCATCGCGCCCCACGCCCGTGCCAAGGGCTGTGATCAAGGTGCCGATCTGATCGGAGCCCAGCATGCGATCAAAGCGCGCGCGCTCCACGTTCAAAATCTTGCCGCGCAGGGGCAAAACGGCCTGGTTATCGCGATTGCGGGCCTGCTTGGCCGAGCCGCCGGCGCTATCGCCCTCGACGATGAACAGCTCGCTCTTGGCGGGATCGCGCTCTTGGCAATCGGCCAGCTTGCCCGGCAAGGAGGCGATATCGAGCGCGCTTTTGCGGCGCGTCAGCTCACGGGCCTTGCGCGCGGCCTCGCGGGCGGCGGCGGCCTCCACGATCTTGCCCATGACCAGCTTGGCGTTGGCCGGGTTTTCTTCAAACCAGCGCGAGAGGGCCTCGGTGACGAGGGATTCCACCACCGGGCGCACTTCGGAAGAAACCAGCTTATCTTTGGTTTGGCTGGAAAATTTCGGATCAGGCACCTTGACGGAGAGCACGCATGTCAAGCCCTCGCGGGCGTCATCGCCGGTGATATCCACTTTCTCTTTTTTGGCGATGCCGCTTTCCTGGGCATAGGCATTGACCACCCGCGTCAACGCCCCGCGAAAGCCCGCCAAATGGGTGCCACCATCGCGCTGCGGGATGTTGTTGGTGAAGCACAGCATGGTTTCGTGATAGCCATCATTCCATTGCAGCGATGCCTCAACGGACATGCGATCGCGCTCCGCGAACAAGGTGATGGGCGTGACGATGGCGTGACGATTGCGATCGAGATGGCGCACAAAAGCCTCGACGCCGCCATCATAGATCATGGTTTCTTCGAACAATTCGGGGCCGCGCTCATCGCGATAGGTCACGGCCACGCCCGAATTGAGGAAGGCCAGCTCCCGCAGGCGGTGTTCCAGCGTTTTGCGATCAAACTCCGTCATCGTGAAAATCGTGTTGGACGGCAAAAAGCGCACAGCCGTGCCCCGCTTCGGCTGGCCATCGGGGCGCATGGGGGCTGGCCCCTTTTTGGCCAAGGGGGCGCAGGCATCCCCCATATGGAAGCGCATGCCCCATTCAAAGCCGCCGCGCCAGATCGTTAGCTCCAGCCATTCGGAAAGCGCATTCACCACCGAAACGCCCACGCCGTGCAGGCCGCCCGAAACCTTGTAGGAATCCTGATCGAATTTCCCGCCCGCATGCAATTGCGTCATGATCACTTCGGCGGCGGAAATGCCCTCACCGGCATGGATATCGGTGGGCACGCCGCGGCCATCATCGATGACTTCCGCCGAGCCATCGGGATACAGCGTGACGGTGACCATCTTGGCATGGCCGGCCAGCGCCTCATCGATGGCGTTATCGACCACCTCATACACCATGTGATGCAGGCCCGAGCCGTCATCGGTATCGCCGATATACATGCCGGGCCGCTTGCGCACGGCATCGAGGCCTTTGAGAACACGGATACTATCCGCGCCATATTCTGGCACCTGAGGAATGCTGGCTGTCATGATTCGAATCGCATGAAAGGAATGCGCACTCTAGGGCCAACCAAAGCGCTTGTCTTTATATTCCAACATCGTCGCGGGCTGCGCCGCCAATTTCCTGTGACGGAGTGCGGGGCGCGCCTTGGGCTCAGCCGGGCGGCTCAGCGCTGAGGCCATCTTCGTTGAGCAAGATTCGCTTCGCGTGAATAGCGAAAACCTCAAACAGGCAGGCCTCCGTGCAGTTTACTTGAACGGCGCATCGGCGCGGAGCGCCCAAACCACCCCGGTGACTCCCCACGCGAATGCCGGATTGCAGCCGGACAGCGGAGGCTAAATACCGCGTCCCCTATTTCGTTGTTTGGGCATTTCCGTCCGTTTTCGCTGGCCGGGGTGGGCCAGAAATAACCGGTAAGCTGACACTTGCACGTCGGGTTCTTCGGGCAAGAGTTGGCCCTTATCGGACGGTCGCGCTTTAGTCGGATCATGGCGGTGCGCTATTCATCAAACGACCGCAAGGTCCAAGAACCAACTATTGATCGACGAGGAAGAATAGTTTTTCGACGGGCTTGCCGAGTTCTCGCGCCAGCACCAACGCCAGCAGCGTTGATGGGAGGAACACGCAGTTCTCGACCGTATTGATAGTCTTGCGCGAGACACCAGCTCGCTGCGCGAGTTCGGCTTGGGTCCAGCCAAGTTTGACGCGCGCCTCTTTGAGATTGTTGCCCAGCTTCGGCTCAGCCATCTATCTTTCCAGGGTTCGTCAGCACGACAAAACTCAGGCCGGGGGTCACGACCATGAGCATGAACCCAAACGGCAGCCACGGCAGGATCGCTGGGCCGAGGATGGTTGTCGCGATAAGTGCGCTTCCTAAGGCGATCAGCGCGCTCCAAAATCCGATCTGCGCCGCGCGGCCGCGCATCGCAGTGTCGAACTCATCTTGCTGACGGGCCATGCAGAAAACGAGCACGGCCGTCACGACGCCAACAACGACGAGGCTGATGCAACAAATGGCCGCCGCCAGAGTTCCGCTGGCGCTGGGCGCGGCTTGGGCTCCACGAACGCCTACGAAAGCGACAGCCGCGAGATAAGCTTGGATCGCACAACAATAGATGATCGCGCCGCGTTGCCGCGATGTGCTCCATTCCCGCAGCAGGAACGCTGCCTTGCTTGTAGGGCGTGGCTGTATGAACGGCGGCCGTGGAGCGGCAGTTTGGACGCGCGCAAACACGGCGACAAAACCGGCAAAGGCCGCCGCGCTCAACACCGCCAGTGCGACCGCGAACAGGTGCGGTGCAGGCGTGAGCACGACGCTGCTCCATACTGGGCTGACCCAAGCTCCCGCGATAGCGCCGACGAATATGAGCGCGATACCAGGAAGGACTCGCACTTGCAGCGTTCGCACGTTTCGCGCGTAAAGCTCCCATTGCGCGTCCACCTTTTCGCGGCGCTGCTCAAATAGATCAGCCACGATCTTGCTCCGTGCCTAAGGGCCCACCGAACTAGGCCTCAATTGAGGAGTAACCTATAGGTGATATTTGTCAAGCGGGGTTATGGAGCATTGCGTTACGACCGGCTGCCTTCGCCGAGTTCGCGCCTGACGCGCCAGTCTCCCAGCAACGGCAGGTATCGAGCGACCACGCCGTCCGTAGGAATGTGGTCGTCTGGCGAGGGGCTGGCCCAGCCGGCTCGAGTTGGCCCGCCGCGAACGCGAGAGTCCGGTCGAACCTCCTGCGCGCTTGGCTGGCGACGCGCTCATGAGATCGACAACGCCTGCGTGACAATCCGCTCATCCATGACAGACTGTGTCCACGGAGGGGCCGGGTGGTCTGGCTGATCCTGGAACGTCTTGTAGGGGAGCTCCTATGCGCGTACCGCCGCAGAAGTTTGTCCACGTCGTCTACCGCACACGCCGCTTTGCTGAGATGCTGGCCTGGTACGAGACTGTCTTTGACGCCAAGGTCCAGTATCAGGACCCCGCGCTGGCGTTTCTGACCTACGACGATGAGCACCACCGGTTCGCGTTTGCGAATCTAGACGTGATCAACCCGAATGGGCCGGGCCAGGCCGAGCGCGGCTCAGTGGGCGTCGACCACGTCGCCTACACCTATGGGTCGCTGGGCGATCTCTTCGAGAACTACGCCTGGCTCAAGGAACGAGGCATCACGCCTTACTGGTCCGTGCACCACGGCGTCACCGTCTCGATGTATTACGCCGACCCCGACGGCAATCAGATGGAGCTCCAGGTCGATTGTTTCGCAACAGCGGATGAGGCCAATGCGATGATGCACGGTCCGCGCTTCCCGACCAATCCGATCGGCGTCGAGTACGACCCGGATGACTGGCTGGCGCGACTGCGCGCAGGGACGCCGGGGTCAGAGTTGCTTGATCGCAAAGTGGACCTGCCCGTTTCGCCGATCCGGGGCGCGATGATGGCGTCCGCTTGAGCCGGGAGACGCAATCAGGCGCACCATCAGGGCCCAAGCTCGAATGACAATGACCACCTACGGCGAACTCGCGCCCGATCCTGTCCCGGGCTGGCTGGCAGGGCCGCTACAAAGCTTCCGTCCGCGTGAATGTCATGGCAATGTCGATTTGGCCCAAAGCAGCTCGGTGAGATTTGTTTCAGAATCGAAATTCCAACTTGATACCGACTGGGACAGCCAGTGACTGAACGGCAGGAGTGATGCGACCCTGCCGGAATCGATCGCCGGGGAATCCATCGCCGAAGCCAGTCTGGCCCCTGCGGCCAATAGCCCTTCGTGCTGATCGCCGAACATCATTGGCCCCAAAGTGCCATTCGGCCTTTCAAGTCTAGATGCGGCGCACGCTCCGATTTGTTAGGAATTACAACCCGGCCCACGAGTACTTCTGATATGTGCATATCGTTCCAGATGTTCGCCTGATGAAACCCAAAATTCTCACAACGCTTCCAACGACCACACGCGCATCTTTGACCGCGGATGTATGGGCGGGTGTGACGGTTGCGCTCGTCGCGTTGCCGCTCTCGATCGCGATTGCCATCGCATCCGGGGCGGCACCGGCGCAGGGCTTGGTGACAGCCGTCGTCGCGGGCTTCTTGATCTCGGCTCTAGGTGGCAGCCGGGTTCAGATCGGCGGCCCGACGGGTGCATTCATCGTTGTTGTCGCCGGCGTGATTGGGGCACATGGATATGAGGGGCTCGTGCTCGCAACCCTCATGGCGGGGCTGATTCTGCTGGTGGCAGGATTTCTCAGAGCTGGAAATCTCATCGCCTTTGTGCCGGAACCTGTCGTCGATGGATTCACGGTCGGGATCGCGATTATTATCGCGGCGAGCCAGCTGAAGGACGCGCTTGGCCTCAGGCTTGAAAACGTACCGGCGGACTTTCTTGAAAAGGTCCCGGCCCTGTTTGGTGCGATCGAGACAATATCCTGGCCCGCGCTGAGTGTCGCTGTCGTTACCGGCATTTTGATTGTTGTTCTACGTCGGGCTGCGCCGCGCTGGCCGGGCCTGGTTGTCGCCGTCGCACTGACGAGTGCTGCGGCTGTAGTCTTGTCGCCGCATATGACAACGCCTGTTGAGACGATCGCGTCGCGCTTCGGCGCGCTGCCGCGCGGTCTGCCCATGCCGTCGCTTCCAGAAATGAGCTCCGGGAAGATCATCGAACTTCTGCCCTCGGCCTTCGTCATTGCCTTTCTGGCGGGAGTGGAATCACTTCTCTCGGCGGCCGTCGCCGACCGGATGATCGGCGCCAGCCACCGGCCCAATGCCGAGATGCTGGCCCAGGGCGCGGCCAATGTCGCATCGGCCCTGTTCGGCGGGCTACCGGCAACCGGCGCGATTGCCCGAACCGCAACCAATGTCCGCGCCGGCGGCCGCACGCCGATCGCTGGGATGACGCACGCCATCGTCATTTTCGTTGTCGTATTCGCAGCAGCGCCCTTGGTTGGCGGGCTCGCGATGCCCGCGCTCGCGGCGCTGCTGGTGCTCACCGCCTGGAACATGAGCGAGCCACATCGTTGGAAGCAGAGGCTCGCGATGCGCCGCGCCGATTTGTTCGTGTTCGCACTGACGCTCTTACTGACAGTTGTGGCCGATCTGACGATTGCCATAGCCGTCGGCACGGGCCTCGGTCTCGCACTCCGCCTGCGCAGCCGGGATGTTCCGCCAACGGACTGGAAGACGCCCGATCGCTAGCCGTTTTCGTATCGCCTCACCGGTTCTCGATTGAGGTCGCTAACAGGAATTCGCCAGATCGCCTTGGCGGCGATGCCAAAGCGACAGCACATCGCCAAGTAGCGGCACGGCGCAATGGCGGCTTCCGGGCTGGCTGGCGGGGCCGCTAAAAAGCTTCCGTCCGCGTGAATGACATGGCGGTGCCCGGTTTGGCCCAAAACAGCTCGGTGACCGAACGGCAGGAGTGATGCGACCCTGCCGGAATCGATCGCCGGGGAATCGATCGCCGGAGCCAGTCTGGCCCCTGCGGCCAATAGCCCTTCGTGCTGATTGTGCGCATTGGCCAATGCCGTGTAGTTCTTGGGACTACACAATCTTGACATATAGCTCTAAGGACTATAGGGTTCTGAAAATCCAAAGCGGCGATGCGCGTCTACCAAACCAAGGAATTCGCTCGCTTCGCCCGCAAGGAGAGGTTGAGCATAAAGGCACTCCTGCAAGCGGCTGCCGACGTCGCGCAAGGACAGTTCAACGCCGATTTGGGTGGGGGCGTGTTCAAACAGCGCGTCGCGCGATCAGGTGCCGGTAAGTCCGGCGGCTATCGCTCCATCCTCTTGTTCAAGTCTGGACGGCACACATTCTTCGCCTAAGGCTTTGCCAAGAGCGAACGCGCTAATGTTTCGGCGAAGGAACTCAAGGCGCTGAGGAAGTTGGCGGATGAACTGCTCGGGTACTCGGCGGTGAAGATCGCCGCGGCTGAGGCGAAAGGTGCGTTGATCGAATTGGTGGATGAAGATGACAGCGAAGACGAAAACGGCGGCACGTAAGTCCAAGATTCTAGCGACCTTGCATAAGACGGCGAAGGGCCTTCATGTCGCAGGTGTCATGGATCAAGCTACAATGCGTGAGTTCGATGCGTTGTGCTTGACGCCAGTCGAACAGCTGCAGCCAGCCGAGATACGGGCGCTGCGCTTGCATGAGCAAGTGTCCCAGCCTGTGTTTGCCCACTATCTCAACGTGCGCAAAGATGCAGTCAGCAAATGGGAGCGGGGCGAAAAACGCCCGGACGGACCATCGCTCAAATTGCTCAATCTTGTGAAGGCCAAAGGGCTAAAGGCGATCGCCTAAAATTGCACGCCAAGAAGATGCTTGCCGGTCCCCACACGGCAGCATGCGGCGCTTTCTCACCTCCCGCTGCCTCCCGCGGAAGTGTTTGCACTTGCTCCAAACACCGTTGTTCCGGTCATCGGGTCAGGCCGTGCGCTTTCGGCCCAAAGCGTGGGTTCGTGTTGCTTCGGTGCCCGATTTGGCCCGCAGCATCCACGAAAACCGCCATCGCCGCGAACGGGCCGCCGCCCTGTTCGGGGCCGGATCTAAACTTGGGGTGCGTGGCTGAGGCCATCTTCGTTGAGCCAAAAGCGCTGGGCTTGGCGATCGAAGGCCTCAAACAGGCTGGCATCGGTGCCCGTCAGCCAGGATTGGCCAGGCAGCGCCAGCAATTCCATGGCCAGCGCCTCCCGGCGCGCGGCGTCAAGATGGGCGCCGGCTTCATCGAGAAGCAAAAGCGCGGGGCCGGCCCCGGGATCTTGGCTTAGGGCCCGCACATGGGCAATGACAATGCCCAGCAAGAGGGCTTTTTGTTCCCCGGTCGAGGAGAGGCTGGCGGGCATGTCCTTGGGCCCATGCCGGACCAGCAGATCGCTGCGATGGGGCCCCAAAAGCGCCCGCCCGGCCGCGCCATCGCGCCCGCGAAAAGCGCGCAGGCTGCGCGCGAAATCCTCTTCGATATCGGCGCTGACACCGCCCGCTTCGAAGGCCGCCTCCAAATCCCCCTCCAAGGCCAAAATGGCTTCTGGGAAAGCGCCCGACGGGCGCGCCGCGATGGCCTGGCGCAAATGGCGCAGTGTTTCGACGCGCGCGGCCGCCAAAGCCGCCCCATGGGCTGCCATTTCCTGTTCCAGCCCGGTGAGCCAGGCCCCGTCGGGGCGCGGCTCACCCAGCAGCCTCTGGCGCTCGCGCAAAGCGCGCTCATACGCACCGGCAACGCTACCATGCTCACTGGCCCGCGCCAGCGTCAGGCGATCCAGAAAGCGGCGCCTGTCACCCGGCGGGCCAGCGAACAGCCGGTCCATCGCCGGAATCACCCACGCCATGCGCGCGGCCTTCGCCAGATCGCTGGAAGTGGCGGCGCGGCCATCCAAGCGCGCCATGCGCTTGGGGCCAGACGCATCTGGCGCGCTCTCCAGGCCCACGCCAAGCCGGCGCGTCTCTTGGCCTTGGCGCAGCTCGGCGAACACGCTCCAGGCGCGCGCGCGCCTGCCGGCCGCCTCCGACCCGCCGCGCGCCAAATCTTCGCTGGCCGCGCCGCGCAGGCCCCGCCCCGGGGCCAGCATGGTCAGCGCCTCCAGGATATTGGTTTTACCCACGCCATTGGCCCCGATCAAACAGACCGGGCGATCGTCCAGCCGCAACAGCAGATCCGCGTGATTGCGAAAATCACTGAGCTGAAGCAAAGCCACATGGTGGCGCGCAGGGATTAAGCTGGCAGGCATGAAGCCCTTGTTACGCCCAAATCAGGGCTGCGTTACAGGCCAGAGGTTGCCATGCGGTCGGTTTCGCTAGCGCATTTTCAACAAAAAGCCTGCCCCGGGCTTAATCCGGGGTGTCGTCCCGGTTTCGTGCCCGAAAGCGGCACCTGATGGTGCGTCATTGCACCCCCATTCCAGGTGGCTAAGAACTGCAGAAAGAGGACACTAACTCGGCGCTTCGTAGCGGATAATGCCAGAGACGCCGCCGCCTTCGCCTGGGCTCAAGATCACGCTGGTGATTTCTGTTTGATCGGGACTGGCCACTTCAATGCTGCGCACGCCATCTTCTGGCTGATCGCTGGGTTTGCCTTTGGCACCCATGGTTTTCATATAGAATTGTGCGACCGCGTCCTCGGAATCGGTGGTGGTGAAGCCCACTTGCACGGAATTGGCGCCCTGGGTGCTCGAATCCAAGCCAAGCCGCGCGCCGGGATAAAACGGGGCCCATTCGGGCAAAGCGCGCACCGCTTCGGCCAGGCCCAAAGCCAGTGTCCCCTCGGGATCGGGCAAACGCTGGGACTCGACGGCTGCGCGCGCCAAGCTATCGGGATCGCTGCCATCGGCGGGCGCGCCTTGATCGGCCGCGGCGTTCGCGCTGCGCTGCGTATCCGCCGGCTTGCTGCACGCGTGCAGCGCCAGCGCCGCCGCCAGGATCAGTCCATATCTCAAAAAGCGCATAGTCAGCCCTTACCCTGAAACCTATTCACCGAGTCCATTTAACGCCGCGGCGATGTCCGCCGCCAGTCGGCGCGCCACCGCCATTTTGCTCATGCGCGGCCATCGCTCCACGCTGCCTTTGCGCAAAATCGCCACCTGGTTTTCCGCCCCGCCCATGACATCGCCCGAGACGTCATTGGCCACGATCCAATCGCAGCCCTTCTTGGCCAGCTTGGTGGTTGCGTGCGCCTCAATGTCATTGGTTTCTGCGGCAAAGCCGATGACCAGCCGGGGGCGATCGCTCTTGCGCCGCGCCAGATTCGCCAGAATATCCGGGTTTTCCGTCAAGGCGATGGGCGGCGGGCCATCCGCGCCCTTTTTGATCTTGCAGCTGGCGGCCTCGATGGGGCGCCAATCGGCGACAGCAGCCACGCAGACCGCGCAATTGACCGGCAAAGCCGCCTCGCAGGCCGCCAGCATGGCGCGCGCCGTCTCCACCCGCTCCACGTGCACGCCCGGCGGCGCGGGCAGGTCAACCGGCCCCGAGACCAGATGCACCAGCGCGCCCAGCTCGGCCAGGGCCTCGGCGATGGCATAGCCCTGCTTGCCGGAGGATTGGTTGGATAAGAAGCGCACGGGATCGATCGGTTCACGCGTGGGGCCGGCGGTGATCAGCACGCGCTGACCCTCAAGGGGGCGGGCCAAACCGGGGGCGGCGTGTGCGCGCGCGTCATACATGGCCAGGATGGCGGCGAGGATATCTTCCGGCTCAGCCATGCGGCCGGGGCCAAATTCCCCGCAGGCCATGGCCCCGCTTTCCGGGCCGATCACCCGCACCCCGTCCTCCAGCAGGCGCGCCAAATTGCGCTGGGTGGCAGGATGGTTCCACATGCGCACATTCATGGCAGGGGCCATCAACACGGGTTTGTCGGTGGCGAGTAAGGCCGTGGAGGCCAAGTCATTGGCGTGGCCGTGGGCGGCTCTGGCCATGAGATCGGCCGTGGCCGGCGCAACCACGATGAAATCCGCCGCGCGTGACAACTGGATATGGCCCATCTCGGCTTCGTCGGTCAGATCGAATAAATCTTGGTAGACCTTATCCTCGGTCAGCGCCCCGACCGACAAGGGCGTGACGAATTGCGCCCCCGCTTTGGTGAGGATAGCCCGCGTGCGCACACCGCTTTTGGCCAGCCCCCGGATGAGCAGCAGGCTTTTGTAGGCGGCGATGCCGCCGCCAATGATCAGGAGGATACGTTTTTCCGTGCTCATGGCCCTGTATACGCTGCGGGCGCATCGGGCGAAAGCCCGGCGCGAAAAGGGGCAGCGCGCATCTCATCATCCCACTGGCGGAGCGAGGCGGAGAGCACTGGCATCCAGAGCCATGGATCCCAAAGATGCCTACGGCCCGGTGGGATGACGCAGAGTTCTCCGTCATGCCACACCCCCGTCATCCTGGTTTCGAGCGGAGCGAGAAGGCCAGGATCCAGGCCCATTTCGCACCTGGATCCTGGGTTCCGCTGCGCGGCCCCAGGATGACTGGGCCATTACATGACGCAAAGTCAGGCTAAAGCACGTTCAGCAAATACAGCACCGTCACGGCCAGGCCGGCCACGACCGAGCCGAGCCAAAAGCTCATCCACTGGAATTGCGCGCGCCGGGCCGGGGCCGGCTCCGGTTTCATATTGCGCGCCGCTTGCTCCAGCAGGCGCACCGTATTGGGCAGCCGCCGCAGCGCCGCCCAGCCCGAGGAGGCCTCATCCGCCGCGCGCCGGGCAATGCCCTCTGCACCCAGTTCGCGCTTGACCCAGCGCTCAACAATCGGGCGGGCATCGGCCCACATATCGTGTTTGGGGTAAAGCGCCCGCGCCACCCCCTCTACTTGCACCATGGTTTTTTGCAGCATCACCAATTCTGGGCGCAAATGCATGCCGAACAAATGCGAAACGTCAAACAATTGCAGCAACAAGCGGCTCATCGAGACCTGATCGGCCGTCTTGCCAAAGATGGGCTCACCGATGGCGCGCAGCGCCTGGGAAAACTCCTCGATCGTCACCTTTTCCGCGACATAGCCGGCCTCAAAATGCACTTCGGCGACGCGGCGGTAATCGCGGCGCAAAAAGCCGTAAAGGATTTCTGCCAGATAGCGCCGCTCTTTCTTGCCGATGCGGCCCATAATACCGAAATCCACGACCCAGAGCTTGCCGTCTTTGCCATAAATCAGGTTTCCCTCATGCATATCCGCGTGGAAAAAGCCGTGATCGAGGGCAGCGGCCAGAAAGCCGCGCGTCACGGCGGTGGCCAAAGCGGCCCGGTCCGCGCCCATGGCGGTGACGCGATCGAGCTGGGTCAGCGGCGCGCCATCGATCCAGGTCAGCGTCATGACCTGCTTGGACGAGCGCGACCAATCGATCTCTGGCACGGCCAGAAAGCCATCGCGGATGGCCACTTCGCGAAACTCCGCCGCAGCGCCGGCCTCCAGGCGCAAATCGCATTCGCGCTGCAGGGCATTGGCCACCGTCTCGACGAATTGCACAGGCTCCAGCCGCCGCGTGGAGGGCAGGAAATACTCGATCAGGCCGGCACCAAAGCGCAAAGCGGCCATTTCCCGCATCAGCCGCTTTTCGATCCTGGGGCGCAGGATCTTGACGGCCACGACGCCCCCGCGCGGCAGAATGGCCTGGTGGACCTGCGCCACCGAGGCGGCCGCCATGGGATCGGAAATCGCCCCGAACAGGGTTTCGGTGGCCCCCAATTCGGCATTGATGGTGTCCAGCGCGCGCACGCGTGAGAAGGGCGGCAGGCGATCCTTCAGCCGGCCAAGATCATCCGCGGCGGTCACGCCGATGATATCGGGCCGGGTGGCCAGAAACTGCCCCAGCTTGACATAGGCCGGGCCAAGTTTTTCGAGCGCCAGCGCCAAACGCGCACCCACAGAGCGGCCACGCCGGCGCATGGCGAAAGGGCGCAACACGCCGCCGAGAAAGCGCAAGGGGGCGGGCATGCGCTCCTGATATTCGCGCGGCAGCAGCGCGTCATGGCGCAGCAGCGTCATTCCCATGCGCGCCAGGCGCAGCCCATGCCCAAGAGAATCAAACATCAGCAGGCCCAGCCTTGGTGCAAAGCCGCCACCCCGCCGCTCAAATTGGTATAGCCCACCCCGGCAAACCCGGCGGCGCGCAGCATGCCCGCGAAACTCTCCTGATCGGGAAAGCGGCGGATGCTCTCCACCAGATAGCGATAGGCATCCCCATCACCCGCCACCAGTTTGCCGATCGTCGGGATCACCGAAAAGCTGAAGCTATTGTAGACAGGCTCTAGGGCCGGCACCGCCAGCCGGGAAAACTCCAGGCACACAAATCGCCCGCCGCGTTTCAACACCCGGCGCGCCTCGCGCAGCGCCTTGGGGATGTCCGTGACATTGCGAATGCCAAAGGAGATCGAGTAGGCATCCATACAGTCGGCGGGCAAAGGCAGGCATTCGGCATCCGCCACCAGCCAGGAAAGCCCGTCCTCCCCGCGGCGCAGCCCCGCCGCGATCATTTCCACGTTGATATCGGCAACCAGCAAATGCGCCGGAACGCCGCCGCGCCGAAGCCGCGCCCGCTCCGCCCGGGCCTGCAGCCGCCGCGCCACATCGCCGGTGCCGCCCGCCATGTCGAGAATGGCTTCTCCCGGTTGGGGATTGAGCCGATCAGCCGCGATATCCTTCCACACCCGGTGCAGGCCCGCCGACATCAGGTCATTCATGAGATCATAGCGCGCCGCGACCTTGTCGAATACATCGCGCACGCGGCCCGCTTTTTCGGGCACCGGTACATCTTCGAAGCCGAAACTCACGGAGGGCAAATTTCGCTGATCAGGGGAGGAGTTAGTAGCCATCGGCCAGACCATAGCGGCCCCGCTGCAACGGAGCTATAGCACCGCCACCACGATCAGCCACAAAGATGCGCCGCCTTTGCCCGAATTACCAGAAGTTGAAACCGTGCGGCGGGGCCTGGAAGCCTGCTTGACCGGTGCCCGGCTGGTTCGTGTGCGCCTAACGCGCGCGGATCTGCGCTTTCCCTTTCCCGATGGCTTCGCCCAGCGTCTGGAGGGCAAGCAGATTTTGCGGCTGGAACGGCGCGCAAAATTCCTCCTGGCCCCGCTCGATAGCGGCGAAACCTGGGTCACCCATCTGGGCATGACCGGCCGCTTCAGCGTCAGCGACGGCGCGGCGGCCTATCGGCCCGGTGATTTCTATTACGCCAAGCCGCCCGACCCCAAGCACACCCATGTGGAGCTCGAAACGGCCGGTGGCATCGTGCTGCGCTACAACGATGTGCGCCGCTTTGGCTATATGGATCTGATGCCCTCGGCAGAGGTGGCGCGCCACCGCTGGTTCGCCGCGCTGGGACCCGAGCCGCTGGGCCCGGACTTTACGCCGGCTTATCTCGCCAAGGCCTTGGCGGGGCGCAGCCAGCCCATCAAGCCCGCGCTGCTCGATCAGCGGATCGTGGCCGGGCTTGGCAATATCTATGTGTGCGAGGCGCTTTTTGGGGCCAGCATCGCGCCTTCGCGCGCCGCCGGGGACGTCGCCTTGCCGGCTTTGCGGGCATTGACCAAAACCATCAAGGCGGTGCTGGAGGCCTCGATCGCGGCCGGTGGCTCGACGCTGCGCGATTATGCCGGCACCGATGGCGCTGCGGGTGCCTACCAGCACACATTCATGGTTTATGGCCGCGAAGACGGGCCGTGCAAGCGCCGGCGCTGCACGGGCATGATAAAGCGGGCCGTGCAGGCGGGCAGATCCAGTTTTTTCTGCCCGGTTTGCCAGGGCTAGCCGGTGATGTATTGCCCGCCATTAATGGTCAGCGTCGCGCCGGTAATAAAGCCGGCTTTTTCGTTTGCTAAAAAGCTGACGCAATACGCGATCTCATCGGCCCGGCCCAGCCGCCCCACGGGAATGGCGGCGACGATCTTTTTCATGGCCTCTTCGGGCACGGCTGCCACCATGTCCGTATCGATATAGCCGGGCGCGATGCAGTTAACGGTGATGCCCTTGAAAGCGTTCTCCTGCGCCAGCGCCTTGGTGAAGCCAATGACACCGGCCTTCGCGGCCGTGTAATTCACTTGGCCCATTTGGCCCTTCTGGCCATTAATCGACGAGATATTGATGATGCGGCCAAAGTTGCGGCTGCGCATGCCATCAATCACCGGGCGGGTCATGTTGAACATGCTATCGAGATCGACGCGCATGACTTCGCGCCATGCGTCGAAGCCCATTTTATGGAACATGCCGTCGCGGGTGATGCCGGCATTATTGACCAGCACATCGACGGGGCCGACTTGGTCTGCCACTTGCTGGAGGCCGGCGGCGCAAGCCTCGGGATCACCGACATCCCATTTGAAGCAAGCCAGGCCGGGCAGGCGTGCCGCCGCTTCTTGCGCCGCCGCCGCATTGCCGGAATAGACGGCCGCCACCTTATAGCCCTTGGCGTGCAATTCCTCGGTGATGGCCAGGCCAATCCCGCGCGTCCCGCCCGTCACCACCGCCACATGCGCCATATCATCCTCCCAATTGCTGATTTCTGTTTCTGGCCCAAGCATAGCGGCAAAGGCGCGCCTGTCGACTGCCACATTTGTACAAAGCGAGGCTTTGCGGCATGACACGGGCCTTCACCAATGCGCGCGCTTGTCTATCCAAGGCGCGCGCCAAAGCGGGGATTGGACGTGTCGGCACACTTGGCAAGCCTTTTCGATCTCACCAAAGAGAATTTTTTCCTAGAAAATATCAGCTTTCTGGCCACGACCTTCGGCCTCTTGATCTTGCTGATTTCCTATGTGTCCTCGCGCCGGGCGGAGGATCGCCGCCGGGAAGTCGGCACCTATGACAGCCTGGAGACACAATATGTTGCGTTCCAGCGGTTGGCCTTGCAGCATCCCAAGCTGGATGTGGCCGATGCCCCCATCCGCTGCGAGCCGATTGCCCTCTCACCAGAGGAGGAGGCGCAACGCGATACCCTCTATATGATCTTGTTTTCCTTGTTCGAGCGCGCTTTCCTGCTTTATCAGCCAGGCCCGTTCGGCGGCTTTTTCGTGGGTCATCGCCGCTGGATGCAATGGAAAAGCTGGGAAAGCTATATCCTGCGCTATCTGGAGCGTGAAGGCTGCCGCGCCGCTTGGTTCAATCATGAGCCGCCCAAAGCTGATGTGCGCCAGGATTTCGATGATGATTTTGAGCGCTTCGTCATGCGCCTGATGAAAAAGCGCGGCTGGGTTTAGGGCGGGGCA
>JAKFWI010000077.1 GCA_021731965.1 Hyphomonadaceae bacterium
AGATTACTTGTTACATCTATCGATAAAGTACTCCACGGCAGACCAATCTGAGCGTGCCCGCTTTGATGTTCCCATGGTGCCCAAAATCAGATGTAGCAACCAGCCGTGATCCGCCAAACTGAAGCCTCCGAGTGTGGGCTGGCGTGCCTCGCCATGGTGGCGAACCATCATGGCTATGAGAGTGATTTGGCCTCGCTGCGGCGGCGTTTTGCCATTTCGCTGAAGGGCTCCACGCTCAAAGGGCTGGTGCAGATCGCCTCCAGCATGGGGCTGGGATCGCGGGCCGTGCGCTGCGAGCTCTCGGCGCTTGGCGAGCTCAAGCTGCCGGCTATTTTGCACTGGGACATGAACCATTTCGTGGTGCTCTCCAAGGGTAAACGAAGGCTCGGCGGCACCTGGGTTTTCCCATTCTACGAGGCTGCTCCCGTGAAACGCACGGCTTCGACGCTCCGTGAACGTGCTTCGGGTGTCATGAGCGCCAGCGCCTCGCGTACAAACCGTCTCTCTTCTTCAGCGTTTACGAAGAAGCGCCGTGGCGCGAACATCGAGTGAGCCTGTGCGAGAAATATCCAGTAATCGTGGCTTTGAAATAGCTCATCCACCGCGGGCCAGCGGGCAAGCTGCGTTACGCCACCCACTTCATAGATGAGATGATCGGAAGTAATCTCCATACGAAGCGGCAAGTCGAGGGTTTGCTGACGAGCCTGAAATCTCTTTTTGAAACGGGCCACCATGAGCGGACGCCGGATCAGTATGAAGGCGGTTCCTCCCGCAATGGCTCCTAGCGAGCCACCGGTGCTGTAGTGCGGCGAACTATCGTTTGAGAGAAGAAAGCTTGCAGCCATACCGGCGACTAAGCCGCCGAGGACGAGCCCTAGCATTATTGCCCAGTAGCTCGCATTCGAGCCGTTCTGTTTGGCCATCAACTTTCCTACTGTGGCACTGGCCTCGCCGACCCTGAGCGTTCCCGAAATGCTTGTCATTGCCGTCCCCGTCGCTGCTGAAACACGTGTAGCAATCCCGTCCGGAAACGTCTCCTTCCAGCGAACTCGCGCCCGATCCAAGGCGTCGGCAGCTGGCAGAGCCGATCAGAAGCCGCCGTTGAGGCAGGTGCCATCAGCGGGCGCGCCCATGGCCCATTTCGGACAGTAGAAGCCGCTTGGACTAGATTGCCCAGAAGCCGGATCTCAATCCGTGGCGGGCGAACAACTTGCGCGCTTCGGCACTCGACCTTTTTCGCCAAGGCGTTTCAAGGTACGCGCCATACCAATCCTGCGCAAAGGACCAGAGTGCTGGAATGGTCATCACAGCGCCCTTGGGCATGTCGTGGCGGCTGCACCAGTCATCAACGTCCGGTTCCTTGTGAAACGGCTGAAACGACGCACAGGCGTGGATTACATTGTCCCACCAACGCGCCGCCGGTGTGGACAGATGAAAGATGTCTTCGGTTTCGTTCGGGCGCGAAGCTGCAATCGTGTAGCGCACTGTCTCCACCTCGCCGGCGATGCGGGTCGTGATGACCGCGTCACATCGAAGCGCCGCTGCAACACCGAAGCTGCAATAGAGGCAGTTCGCCCAATACCCTCGCTCTTGTGTTTGCACCCAACACGAACCCGGCGACAACGCGAAGGGATGGACGACCCAAGGTCGGCACTCATGGGGGTGCAACAGAAGAGCGTGCGCGTCGTGGAGCCTGCGCAGCGCCCCTTCAACCTCTTCAGGGGTGTTCCCGACACGCTCACAAAGATCCCTGATCGACGGCGCGTGCCCCATCTCGGCGATCATCTGAGTCAAAGCGCCGCGCAAAGCCATGTCGGTGTCGGAGATCATGTTTTCAGCTGACCAAGGAGGGGTGATTAGGCAGTGTCGCGAATCTTTTGGGCGGCCGCAATTGGCGATGGCGCGCCATCGCGCCAGAGCGTGCTGCGTGTCGCGCATTGAGCTTGCTGGCCAATCGAAGATACCTTGCGGTCCTAACTGCGGGCAAAGCCGCCATCGTGTGCTGGCCTGAAGCACGGAGGACTGAGATGCACCATTCCCGCTTATGTGCGGTGCTCTTCGACTGTAGCGTTCCTGATGTGGAAGGAGCCGCTGGTTTTTGGGCCGAGGCGCTTGGTCGCCCCGTGGACTCCGCCCATCCAGGCAGTCGCGGGACGTATCGCATGCTGGAAACGCCGCCCGACGAGCCTATCGTGCAAATTCAGCGCGTGGAGCATGAGAGCCGCGTCCATATTGATATTGAGAGCGATGACATTCCTGCGGAGGTTGCGAGACTTGAGAAGCTCGGTGCCAGTGTTGTGAGCCGGTTGGAGCGATGGGTCGTGATGCAGGCACCGACCGGGCAACGCTTTTGCGTAGTGCGCGTGCAGCGCCCGGGCTTTCCAAAGAACGCCAATCGTTGGGACCAAGTTCGTCCCGTTGGTGCGTCAAAGGTCTAGCTGCTCGCCATTCGCGTCTTATGACCCCTTGAGACGAGAGAGCGCCTTTGCGCACGCAGCATGGTGAGCGGCTGGAATTGAGCGCCACAGCCGTCGACATTTCAGGCGCTTCCAGCGAGGACGGCGGTGCCCGAAGAGCGGGAGGGGCCCGCGGAAGAGCGAATTCCCAATATCGTCACATCGGGCATTTTCCCGGCACGTGACCAAAGACGGCATCACGATCGAGCTGTGCATCCACCGGCTCGAAGAAGTACCCCACTGGACCACGGAAGTCGTGAACGGCACCGGAACCTCAATCTTGTGGGAAGATTCGTTTTCCTCGGACGAGGCGGCGAACAAGGAGTCTTTGAAAACCGTCGCCGAAGAAGGAATGGCGACATTTTTGGACAGCGCGAAAATCGGGACTATCGAAAATTTCGTGTGAGGGGTTTCATGCTGCGATTTAAGGAGATATCGCATGGCCCGGCGCAAAGCCCCTATGATCCCGAATGCAATTCTCGACCAATTGCTTGACGGCCTGGACGCCAAGGACGCCTTTGGGCGCGATGGTCTGCTCGACGCCCTTAAAAAAGCGCTGGCCGAGCGGGCGCTGGGTACCGAGCGCCTCATAGGGGCGCCACAAACCGCAGAGGCGCTTCCACTGCCGAAACCACTTTCCATGGCATCCACGCCCCCGCCCAAACGGCGAAAAGCGTTACCCATGTGTCCGGTACAAAACGTCAGCTGTGTCCGGGTCGTTCACTATGAGCGCTGGCGTAAACGCGATCTCTCTGCACGCCGCCATGTTTATCTTTGGGCAGACGGCGTTTATCTTCAGGCGCGCATGGAGCATGCAAGCAGAGTGCATGTTGGCAATCAGCGGTGCAACGCGCGAAGGCAAGAAGGAATTGCCTCGCCTGGTTTTTCAAGAGCACGGGGTAATGGGTATGACTGATGTTCCCAATCTCTTCCGCCTGAACATTGAAGTCGGCGATCTGGCCGCAGCGCAGCGCTTCTATGAAACGCTTTTCAACACAACGGGGCGAGGCCAAGCCGGTCATCGCTTCTACATCAACGTGGGTCCAGTCGCGTTTCAGGTTGTGACCTCGGCCCATCCGCACCGTGCCGCAAAGGCGCTCTACTTCACCACCGCCGATCTCGAAGCCACCCACGCCCGCGCTGCCTCCCTCAACTGCTTATCGACAGAGATGGTGCATGGCCTCAAGGGTGGCGAAATCAGCGTCAAGCCGTGGGGTGAGCGTTCCTTTTACGTTGAAGATCCCTGGGGCAATCCGCTCTGCTTTGTGGAAGCGCGGTCCGTGTATGCAGGATGATCAGCGCAACTGTAGCAGGGCGCGCCTGGTTGAGGCCCAGGGCTTCACGAACGCCGGCTCGGGCCTATCCTGAATTTTGTGCGCTGACGTGGTAACCGCTCTGAGAGGAGACCCACGTATGAGCATCGACAAGGACCTTCTGGACCGCTTGATGGAAGGCCGCTCGCCAGGCGATCTATTTGGCAAGACCGGCATCTTGGCGGAACTGACCAAGGCGCTGGCGGAACGCGCGCTGAGCACGGAGATGGACGTTCATCTCGATGAGGAGCGCGCGGAGCAAGCGCCCGAGGGTCAGAACCAGCCCCCCAATCGCCGCAACGGGCGCAGCCAGAAGACGGTGACCACCGACAGCGGCAAAGTTGTCCTGGACATTCCGCGCGACCGGAACGGCACCTTCGATCCCAAGCTGATCGGCAAATATCAGCGCCGCTTTCCGGGCTTCGATGACAAGGTGATCTCGATGTATGCGCGCTGCATGTCCACGCGCGAGATTCAGGGCCATTTGGCGGAGCTGTACGGCCTCGACGTCTCGCCCGATCTGATCAGCACCGTCACCGACAGCGTGCAGGGCGAGATCGTCGAATGGCAAAACCGCCCCCTTGAGCGGCTTTACCCGCTGGTGTTTTTCGACGCTTTGCGCGTCAAAATCCGCGACGAAGGCAGCGTGAAAAACGAGGCCATTTATTGCATCGTCAGTGAAATGATTTCGGATTTCACTGGGTTCGATGCAATGTCTATTTATTGCGCGCATATTCGGGCGCAAAATTGCAAGTATGCCCCACATCCAATCCGATGCAGGCATTTTGCCCGAAATGCACGAATTTGCCCTCGGCGTGCGCGTGGATGGGCGCAAGGAAATTCTCGGGCTGTGGATCGAGCAAAACGAAGGGGCAAAATTCTGGCTTGGCGTCATGAACGAGATCCGCCGGCGCGGGACTGAGGACATCCTCATCGCCATTGTCGATGGCCTCAAAGGCTTTCCAGAGGCCATCAATGCGGTGTTTACGCAAACCCAGGTGCAAACCTGCATCGTCCACCTGCTGCGCAATTGCCTGGATTTCGTGCCCTGGAAGGATCGCAAGGCCATCGTCGCCGCCCTCAAATGCATCTACCAGGCCAAGAATGCGCAAGCCGCCCAAGACGCGCGGGGCGCCTTCGAAGGCGGCGTCTGGGGCGTGAAATATCTTGCAATCGTTGCGATGTGGCGCAGGCATTAGACGCAAATCATTCCGTTCTTCGCCTTTCTCGACGAGGTGCGGAAAATCATTTACACCACCAATTCCATCGAAAGCTTGAACGCCAAACTGCGCCGCGCCGTGCGCGCACGCGGACACTTTCCAAACGATGCCGCAGCGATGAAGCTGCTCTATCTAATCTTGAACCTCGCCGAGAAAGATTGGAAAATGCCGCCAAAGGAATGGACCATGGCCAAAACCCAATTCGCCATCCTCTTCGAAGACCGCTTCAACCTTGCTTGATCAACCCGCCCTTACACGAAATTCCTGACAGACCCGGTCTTGCGATAGATCAGCGCCGCCTTGGTTCGACGCAACGAATGCGTTCCGTAGGCAGACGGCGCCAAACCGATCTCCGCGATCCACTCATCGAGCAACCGGCCATATTGGCGGGTCGTCATCGGTTTGGATTTGTCGACGCGGCTTGGGAACAACCAGTCTGTTCCCCTGAGCGACTTGCCCTGCACCCAGGCCGCTATCGCCAGACGCGCCTGCCCTGTAATCTCGAACTGCACCGGCGCTCCCGTCTTACGCTGAGAGACGAGCGCTCGGGTACGCACCTGGTCGCCCTGCATCACATCTTCGACCCGAAGATGCACGAGATCGCAGCCACGCAATTTGCTGTCGATCGCAAGGTTGAACAGCGCCAGATCACGAACGCGATTGGCGACTTGCACCCGTACACGGATGGCCCAAACCTCTCGCGGCTTGAGCGGCGGCTTTTGCCCGGTGACCTTGCCCTTGTTCCACGGAACGAATGGCTTGGTAGGCACTTCGCTGGAATGCATTGTCATGATGTTCCTCCTTCTCTGGAGGGCTGGAACAGCGGCGCTCAATCGGCGAAAACCTCAACCGGATTCACCTGGATCGATCGATCACCGCCCTTGATCGCTGCCGCCAATCTGCTTGACTGGCTGTAACTTGACTTACTGTAATCTATAGGTTACACGCGAACCGTGCCGCAGGTCAGCCGAACCGATACCTTTGACGAATGGCTGAAGGCTTTGCGCGATCTGAAGGGGCGTGCTCGGGTTGACATGCGCATGCGTCGCCTGGCCGATGGAAACCCGGGCGACGTGCGGCCTGTTGGCAAAGGCGTGCGCGAACTGCGGATCGACACGGGCCCTGATTACCGCGTGTACTACGCGGCGAAGGGTGAGGAGATCATTGTTTTGTCGCGGGCGGCGACAAGTCCACGCAAGCGCGCGACATCGAAACGGCGTTGGTGCTGTGGGAAGATTGGAAGGCAGCGAACCCATGAGCAAGGTCATCACCCGACCCTATGACAGCGCCGACTATATCGACTCCCCCGAAGCTGCCGCCGCTTTCCTTGAGGCCGCGCTCGAAGACGGCGATCCGCAAATCATCGCCGCAACACTCGGCGACATCGCCCGCTCCAAGGGCATGGCGATGATCGCAGAGCAAACGGGCTTGGCGCGCGAAGCGCTGTACAAATCGCTCAGCGCCGATGGCAACCCAAGACTGACGACGCTGCTCGGCGTATTGAAGGCGATGGGCTTGCGTCTGTCTGTCACGGTCGATGAACACAAGGCGGCGTGATCCCAGTTTGAGACCTTCAAGCTTGCGACCCGCTATCGGACCTTGGGCTGGTTTCCAGCATTCGACCGTCGTTAGCGCCGTGCGACCTCACTTGAATTGATGCAAACTCAGAGATGTGGCATGTTATGCCAATAGGAGCATGAGGCATGGCGACGCGCAACGTTGTTCTGACAGATCGACAAGATGAGCTCATCAACACCCTGGTGGATTCTGGGAAGTACCAGAACGCCAGTGAAGTCTTGCGCGAAGGCCTGCGGCTTGTCGAACAGCGTGAGGCGCAAGACGCCGCTAGGCTTGCGGCGCTGAAGGAAGCCACAAGGCTTGGAATGGCCAGCATCGAAAATGGCGAAGCGCGCACTTTCGATGACGCTGCATCTTTGCGGCGCCACTTGAAAGACGTCGCCGCAAAAGCGATCTCGGGCGCGGGGCGGGCCTAATGAACGATCAGCTCTTTTGGACTTTTGACCGAACATGACCCTCGCCGCCATGGACACCGATGAAGCGCTTGGACAGGGCCTGATGGCCTTGATCGGGCGCCTTTATCCAATTTGTCGCTCCATCACTGGCCCTGGCGTGCGGGAAACGCTGGCGATCTTGCAAGAAAGCATCCCGCTACAGGTTCAGGCCGTTGCTTCCGGAACGGAGGTCTATGATTGGACGATCCCCATGAATGGACGATCCGCGACGCCAATGTGGCAGACATGGCGGGCCAACGCGTGATTGACTTCAAAGCCCACACCCTGCACGTCCTGAGTTATTCGGCCCCGATCCGCGCGCGGATGCGCCTTTCAGAGCTGCGGGCGCATCTGTTCACGTTGCCCGATCAGCCGGATCGCATTCCTTACCGCACGAGCTACTACAATGAAAACTGGGGCTTTTGCCTGTCTCACGCCGCCTTGGAGGCGCTGCCTGAAGCCGAATACGATGTTGTGGTCGATTCTACGCTTGCCCCTGGCGTTTTAAACTATGGCGAGCTCTTTCTGCCTGGGCAAACCGAAGACGAAATCCTGATTTCCACCCACATCTGCCATCCCTCGCTCGCCAACGACAATCTGTCTGGCATCGCCGTCGCAAGCGCGCTTGCGCAGCGCATTGCCGCGATGCCGGCGCGACGGTTCGGCGTGCGCATTGTGTTTGTGCCTGGCACGATTGGCGCGATCGCCTGGCTTGCGCGCAATGAGAGCAACGTCCACCGCATCAAGCACGGCCTGGTGATCACCGGCCTTGGCGATGCCGGCCCCCTTGTTTACAAACAGACACGGCGGGCCGATGCGCCCATTGACCGAGTCGCTGCTCATGTTCTGCGCCATTGGCCCACGCCTTCCCGCGTGATCGGGTTCGACCCCTATGGCTATGACGAGCGGCAGTATAATTCGCCAGGTTTCAGCCTAGGGGTGGGCCGCTTGACGCGCACCCCACACGGCACGTTCAAAGAGTATCACACCTCAGGCGACCACCTTGATTTTGTCGACCCCAACCAATTGACGGATGCGCTCAACGCGATCGAAGCGATGCTGGACGTTGTTCAGACCGATACCTTTTATCTGAGCCAAAACCCCAAAGGCGAACCGCGGCTGGGCAAGCGGGGCCTTTATCGCACTGTCGCCGGCCAAGCCGATCGCCAGCGTCAGGAAATGGCGCTTTTGTGGGCACTGGCCTATGCCGATGGGCAAGACAGCCTTCTTGATATCGCCGAACGCGCGAGCGTTCCGTTTCGGGAAATCGCGGAAGCCGCGCAAGCTCTGGAAGTTGTGGGGCTTTTGGTGGATACTCGGGCGAAGGTATGAGCCGACCCGCCATGCCAGATGGTCTATGCCTGTTACCAAGAACAGGCGCATATTGAATCAAGGAGCAGGTCGATGCCGGTTGTCTATGTCGATCGTGAGATCAGTGAAGCTGAACGTCTCAAGGCCCTCTATTCGGGTGATATCTTCGTTTATTCGCCCAAACCAGCGGCCATCAAGCTGGTCCAGCATGCGCGCGGCATGATCGAAGATGCCTTCAACGGCATGGATCCGGAACGCGCGCAGTATGAGATGCCCGTTGAAGAGTTTGCAGCCGTTCTGGCGAAGTTGAAACCCGCTTTCATTCATCATCCAGATTGCAAGACATTCGTCAGCGAACTTCTGCAAGAACTTGGTTGCGATCCAGAGAAAACCCATTTCGATGTGCCGCGGATGCGAAGCTCCACGTCAGACGACTATTTAACAACCGGCATCGCCTACGCGTTCCACCCCCATCGGGACACATGGTATTCCGCACCCCAATGCCAGCTGAACTGGTGGCTCCCAATTTATCCGATTACCGGCGACAATGGCATGGCCTTTCATCCCAAGTATTGGGACAAAGGCGTGAAAAACAATTCCTATGACTATGACTATTACAACTGGAACGCCAACAACCGCGCCGATGCGGCCAAGCACATCAAGACAGACACGCGCGTTCAGCCTAAGCCGCAAGAGCCGATGGAGTTGGACCCACAAATCCGGATCGTTTCACCCCCGGGCGGTGTGACCATCTTTTCTGGCGCGCAGATGCACTCTTCGATTCCCAATGCCTCGGGCGTGACGCGGTACTCAATCGACTTTCGGACGGTCAACATCGACGACGCCCGCAACAAGCGGGGCGCCCCGAATGTCGACAGTTCCTGCACTGGCACTGCACTGCGCGACTTCCTGCGCGTCACGGACCTGACGCGCGTCCCCGACGAAATCGCCGACATGTACGACGAAGGCGCCCGCGCCGATGGCATCAAGATCTTCACGCCTGAGGACGTCGCTTGATGAATACCATGAACTTGAGAGCGCGTCGCGTATTGGTGACCGGCACCAGCCGCGGCATCGGGTTGGCGATTGCGCGCAGGGGATCATTATTTTCATCCCCCACAGGCATGACAGAACGAAATGATTGCCTAAAAAACCGATGACGTTCGGCAGTCGATATGCTGTAATGCCGTCTAGGGGGTTGTCAGGCGATCAGATGATTATTTCGCAAGAGAACCTCGAAGGTCGGAAGGTCTTGATTACGGGCGCACGAGGCTTCATTGGATCCGCTTTATGCCGCGCGCTCGCCGATTCTGGCGCCGAGATTATTGGCGTCTCTCGCAATATTCCGGAGTTAAAGGGAGCGGCGCGGAGATGGTACGCGACAGACTGCGCCGAGGAAACTTCGGTCAATTCCCTTTTTGCTGAGACGCGTCCAGACATTGTTGTTCACTTGGCGACGGCCGGACCCAACATCAAGAGCCTGGACACCGTGCCTGCCAATTTACGTGATGATTTGATCTCCACAGTTTACGTTTTGACCGCTGCGGCCAAGTATGGCGTGGCGCGATCTATCATCACAGCCTCGCTCGAAGAACCCGTGGACTCTCGAGACAGCCCAATGTCCTCCTACGCAGCCGCCAAGGTTGCTGGCGGCATTTATGGAAGGCTGTTCAGAACGGTCTTTGAACATCCTGTCGTGATTCTTAGGCCATTTATGGGTTACGGACCCGGCCAGCCGCCGGCGAAATTTGTGGCTGCCGCCGTTCGGTCTTGCCTTGAGGGCAAGCCTATTCGCATGGGCGCCGGACGCAAGCAAACCGAGTGGATCTACATTGATGACATCGCCAGCGCCTTTGTAAGCGCCATGAAGGTGACCAACCCGCCAAAAAGCACCCTCGACATCGGCACGGGTGTGACCCACAGCGTTCGGGAGGTGGCGGAGATGATAGTCAGGCTTATGCCTGGGGTGCCGCAGCCTGAATTTGGCGTCCTGACCGATCGTCCGACGGACGATGTCGTGCGCGCAGCCGACATTGAAACAACAGCGCAGGAAATTGGTTGGCGCGCCAAGACGCCTTTAGAGGCAGGTCTGAGGATGACCATTGCAAAGGCGACAGACACCTATCTGGCTGCTTGAGTTGCGCCTGTGGACCCTTCCCGGGCAAGGGCGACACCTCTGGCGGATGGGACTTGACGCCATGTGCGAGGCGGAAGCTCGATTGCGGGGGGCGACATTCGCACTTTTGCAGCAGCGATAAGTTGGGCCGTCCGAGAAGGCTTCACGCCCATGTATTTCTTCTGCCAGGCAAAGGAGGTCGCAGGCTGATCGTGTTCGGCGACGATCACCTTCATCGCGATCCATGCGGCGACGGCACTTTGCGCGTTGGGCTCCAGCTTGCCTTGCGTCGCTGCTATGAGCGCCAACAGAAGAGGTTTGGCACTCTGCTCGGCGCGGCTCATCCAACCGTTGTTGCACGCACGGCAAACCACCCTGAGTTTTAGGGTGGAGAGATCTCCATTGCGTTTGCGCTGCAACGGGGGGTGCAAAGGCGTCGCGGGATAGCCGGTCGACTTATGGAGTTCAGAGACGTAGCTTTTGCTCTGGGGATTGGACACGATCTGGCTGGCCCATGTGGGCCAGAAGTGCTCCTTGCTCATGCCGGCCCCGCCGCAAAAGATGCAGCGTCTAGCAACGCGTTGCGTCATGGCATCGAGTTTCAGATGATTCGCTGTTTGAGGGAGCCGTTCCTTACATGTCTGATACAGACGCGCCGAATGCGTGTTTCTGCCCCTGAGCGCCAGATCAAAATCAGGTTCTCTACTCTTGAACTGAACCTCCGATTCAACGGTCACCGGTGCCGAGCCGCGCGTCTCTTTCTGCCCCGAAAGCGACTAAACCGCGCCTACCATCGCTCGCTTGTTCCAGCGGTCGGCTCCGGCTGATTCAGCCGAAATCCGGTGTAAGTCGCGCAGTCGCTGAGTAGCAATCTGGGAGCAGGGCCCAGTTTTGAACGAAGGGCTGAAACTTCGTAAACCCGTGCACCCCATGGCGCACAGGAAAGGGTTCAATTCCTGGCCCCATACTTAAGCCCGGGGTCGGCTGTTCGCTGATCCCCAGTGCGCTAGCAGCAGGTCCAATGCCGCGTGTGCGTCACCGTCCGAGCGTGGCAAACATTAATTCCGCGTAATCCTATGGCGTTGGTAGCAATGTGGTAGCGGAGCGTTTCAGCGGTCTCGGCGAAGGTTGGAAAAACCTTTTAAAATCTGGTGGGTGATGCAGGATTCGAACCTGCGACCCGCTGATTAAGAGTCAGCTGCTCTACCAACTGAGCTAATCACCCCAGCTTGGCACGCGGCGGGACGTCGCCGGCCGGGTGCAAAGCAAGGGAGGGACCATAGCGGCGAAGCTGGCCAGATCAAGCGCCGCGCCGGAATTTTGCGCAAACTTCTGCGGCGGCGCGTTTTGCGGCGGGTATTGCAAGGTCCATCGCCAAAAGCCCGATCCGGCGCATGCCTGGGCACGGCCGGATCGAACCTGGCGGCTTCTGTTGGCGCATTCGGACGGAAAACCGCAACTCCACTTTTCCTGAATGCGCGTATTCAATAATTTAGCGCGCATTCGGACGGAAAACCGCAACTCCACTTTTCCTGAATGCGCGTATTCAATAGCTTAGCGCGCATTCGGACGGAAAACCGCAACTCCACTTTTCCTGAATGCGCTGATTCACTAACTAAGCGCGCATTCGGACGGAAAACCGCAACTCCACTTTTCCTGAATGCGCTCTAGAACCGATCGCCGAACAGCAGCGCATCAACGACCAAATTGGTGGCCAAAGAGAGCAAGAGAATATCTCCGCCCACATTGGCGTAATAATAGCCGTCCGGGCAGGGGGGCAGCCCACCATAATAGCCATCACGGATACGCGAATAGCGTAGATTTCCAGGCAAAGGCCGCCCGATCACATAAGGGCGGCTCCAGGCCGCATCATATTGATCATAGCGATAATACGGGCGATCATACTGATAGAAGGCCCTGAAGTGCGGCCGGTACGAAAAGCTGGAATAGCGCCGGCCATCGCAATATTCACCGCGTTGCACGTTAAAGTATTGATCGCGGTAAATCCGCCTTTGATAGGCATAATCATTGCGCTGGCCATCATAATACCCGTCGCGGTAGATGCGCCGATCTTGGCGATAATCTTGCCGCAAATCTGGGCGATAGCCGCCGCCATAGACTTGCACGGGCGGGCGATAGCCGCGATATTGGTTTCCACCATGATTATCATGATTGCGATGGTCGCCATCATCATGGTGGCCATCGCCGCGATGGTCCTGGTGGCCTTGGGAGCCTTGATGATTGGCGCCATGAAACTCGCGACGGTCATCTGCGAGCGCCGGGTTTGCGCCCAGCAAAGTGATGGCAGCTGCAGCAAGGAAAATGGTCTTTCGCATGGGTTCCTCCAAACCTGATGCGTCGATCCTGCCAGCTTTTCCCTGAATGCGGCCTGAACCGGCAGCGAAACGTAAAAATCTATTCGGCGGACAAAGCGCGGCAGATTTCGCCCATCATTTCGGGGCCGAGCGGGGAGACGTTGGAGGGGAAACTGTCAATTAGCGCACCTTGACGGCTGATCAGCAATTTATGGAAATTCCAGCGCGGCAGGCCGCTGCGCCCGGCAATCTCCTCGACCCAATCATAGAGCGGATGGCGGGCCGCGCCGGCGATCTCGATTTTGCCGGCCAACGGGAAGGTGATGCCGTAGGAGGTTTCGCAAAAGTGCGAAATGGCGCTTTCACTGCCGGGCTCTTGCGCCCCGAAATCATTGCTGGGCAGGCCCAAAACCACCAGGCCCTTGTCCTTCTTGGCCTGATAGAGGGCCTCCAGATCACGATATTGCGGCGTGTAGGCGCAGGCGCTCGCCACATTCACGATCAGGATCACCTGGCCGGCGAAATCCTCCAGCGTGAACTCGCTCTCGCCGGCAAGCTTACGAAAGCGGAAAGCGTGCGCACTGCTCATGGACCGCTCCTTGGGCTCTTGGGCCTGATAAGCGCGCTGCAATTGAAGAGGGCTCATGGGATGGATGTCATCTCCGCACGGAGTGCGCAGCGAGCTAACGCGCAACAAGCTTGATAATGCGTGAGCAAGCGAATGGGAAAACCTGGGCAGGGCATCTGCGGGCTGGGTAAATCGCTGAAAATGCATCACTTGGCAATGGAATTTATGCACAATGATGTCGATGTGGATTTTGCATCGTGCCTCTGCTACCGCTTGGTGATGGCAAACACCGGCGATCCGCAGCGAATTTGGGGCCCGGCGAACGGGCATGGTGCGGCGTGCACCTGACGTTCTCCGGGTTCAGTTCTCATCCCCAACGCTGAGCTGCAAGGAGTGATCGCGATGTCCGCCGATGGTGTCAGCACCCGCGACTATAAAGAGACCCTCTTTTTGCCCGAAACGGCCTTCCCGATGCGCGCCGGCTTGCCCCAGCGTGAGCCGGAAATCCTGGCGCGTTGGAAAGCCGAAAATCTCTATGGCCAATTGCGCGCCGATGGCGCGGCGAGGCCAAAATTCGTTTTCCACGATGGTCCGCCTTACGCCAACGGGGACATGCATATCGGCCATGCGCTCAACAATATGCTCAAGGATTTCGCCTGTCGCTCCAAGCAGATGACGGGCTTTGACAGCGATTTTGTGCCGGGCTGGGATTGCCATGGCTTGCCGATCGAATGGAAGGTCGAGGAGGCTTTTCGCGCCCAGGGCCGCAAAAAGCAGGACGTGCCGGCGGCGGAGTTTCGCGCGGCCTGCCGCGCCTATGCCCAGCATTGGGTGGTGGTGCAGAGCGGCCAGCGCGAGCGCTTCGGCCTCGCCGCCGATTTCGCCGCGCCCTATTTGACGATGAATTATGAGTCCGAGGCGGTGATCGCCGCAGAATTCCTCAAGGTCGTGCGGGCGGGCTTGGTCTATCGCGGCTCCAAGCCGGTGATGTGGAGCCCAGTGGAGCGCACCAGTCTGGCCGAGGCCGAAGTCGAGTATCAGGAAAAGACCAGCACCACCATCTGGGTCAAGTTTCCCGTGATCGGGGAAGATGCGGCCATCGTGATCTGGACGACGACGCCGTGGACCATACCTGGCAATCGCGCAATCAGCTTCAGCCCGCAGATTTCCTATGGCCTCTACCGCGTCGATAGCCTGGAGGAGGGGCTGGCCTTCGCGCCCTGGGTACAAATAGGCGAGAGGTTGGCCCTGGCCGACAGCCTGGCCGAGGCGGTGCTGCGCATGGGCAAAGCCGCGCGCTGGACGCGCCTGGCGGATTTCCATCCCTTTGGCCTCAACTGCGCCCATCCGTTAGCCAAGCAGGGCTATGGGTTTTCGGTGCCGCTGCTGGCGGGAGAGCATGTCACCGAGGATGCCGGCACGGGCTTTGTGCACACCGCGCCTGGGCATGGCATGGAGGATTATCTGCTATGGATGGCCCAAGGTCGTTCCCAGGCCGATATCCCCTTCACGGTGGACGAGGACGGCCGCTTGACTAAAGAGGCCCCCGGCTTTGTGGGCCTGGAAATCCTCAAGCTGGAGGGCAAGGATGCCGGCAAGGATGGCCCAGCCAACAAAGCGGTGATCGAGGCCTTGATCGGGGCGGATGCTTTGCTCGCCCGCGGAATGCTCAAGCACCAATACCCCCATTCCTGGCGCTCCAAGGCTCCGCTGATTTTTCGCAACACGCCGCAATGGTTTATCGCGCTCGATCGCCCCTATGGGGAGGCGGGCAAGACGCTGCGGCAGACGGCGCTGGAAGAGATCGCGCGCGTGGATTGGGGCGGCGAGGCCGCCAAAAACCGCATCCGCACCATGGTCGCCACCCGCCCGGATTGGCTGATCTCGCGTCAGCGCGCCTGGGGCGTGCCCTTGACCATGTTTGTGCATAAGGACAGCGGCCAGATCCTGCAAGATCCGGGCGTGGACAGCGCCATCCTGGCGGCCATGCGGGCCGGCGGGGCCGATTCCTGGTTCACCGGCGCGGCCGGCGCGTTTCTAGGCCCGGGCCATGATCCGGCCGCCTATGAAAAGATCGAAGACATCCTGGATGTCTGGTTCGATAGCGGCTCCACCCACGCTTTTGTCCTGGAATCGCGGCCGAGCTTGCCGCGCCCGGCGGATTTGTATCTCGAGGGATCGGATCAGCACCGTGGCTGGTTTCAATCCTCCTTGCTGCAATCGTGCGCCACGCGCGGCGCGGCACCTTACCGAGCCGTCCGCACCCATGGCTTCACACAGGACGAGGAGGGGCGCAAAATGTCCAAATCCCTCGGCAATGTGGTGGATCCGCAAGTGCTGATCGCGCAATCGGGTGCCGATGTGCTGCGTTTGATCATCGCCAGCGTGGACTATCAGGATGATCAGCGTTTGGGTAAGGCGTTGATCGATCAGGCCGGAGAAGCTTATCGCAAACTGCGCAACACGCTGCGCTATCTGCTCGGCGCGCTCAGCGGGTTTTCGCCAACGGAGCGGCTCGAGCCCAGCGCCGATTATCCGTTGCTGGAGCGCTTTTTGCTGCACCGGCTGGCGCAGCTTGATGGGCAGATCCGCGCGGCCTACGGGGATTTCGACTTCCGCCGCGCATTGGCCATCGTCACCGATTTTTGTATCAATGACCTCTCGGCGTTTTATGTCGATGTGCGCAAAGACAGCCTCTATTGCGATATTCCTGCCAATGGCACACGGCGCGCCTGCCGCACCACGCTGGATGCGGTGTTTGAACGGCTGACAGCTTGGCTCGCGCCGATTTTGGTGTTCACCACCGAAGAGGCCTGGCGCGCCCGCTTTGGTGACGCCGCCTCGAGTGTGCATCTGCGCCAATTTCCCAAGACCCCCGCGCATTGGCAGGACGCGGCCGCCAGCGAGCAGATGGAACGCTTGCGCGCCATCCGCCGGGTGGTCACCGGGGCACTGGAGATCGCCCGGCGTGATCGCCTGTTGGGCTCCAGCCTGGAGGCGGCCCCGCGGATTTACGTGAGCGATCCGCTATTGCTGGCTGCGGCGCATGGCGTGGATCTTGCTGAATTGTGCATCACCAGCGGGGTGCATTTGCTAGAGGGCGAAGGGCCCTCGAGCGCTTTCCGCCTCGCGGAGTGCCCTGGCGTTGCGGTTTTGGTGGAGCAGGCCCAGGGGCGGCGCTGCGCCCGATCCTGGAAAATTTCGCACGATGTGGGCACTGATCCGCGCTATGACGATTTATCGCCGCGCGACGCCGCGGCCGTGGCAATATGGGACACCCGGAATGGTGGCGATGCGCGCTAGATTTTGGCTCGGTTTGGCTTTGGCGCTGGCGGTGATCGGGGCGGATCAATTGTCCAAATTTTGGGTGGTTTCGCTCGTGGGCTTGCCAGAGATCGGCAAGATTGAGCTGTCGGGTGTCTTTGACCTCACCTATGTCCGCAATGCGGGCGTGAGTTTCGGGCTCTTGCACGCGAACGGGCAGATAGAGCGCTGGGGCCTGATCGCCATGTCCGGTGGTATTGCCTGCGCCTTTGTCTGGTGGCTGCGCTCGGCGGAGCGCCAGCTTTCGGCGGTGGCGCTGGGCTTGGTTATCGGCGGGGCGGTGGGCAATCTGATCGATCGCGCCCGGCTTGGCTATGTGGTGGATTTTCTCGATTTCTCGGGGCTGGCTTTTCCCTGGGTGTTCAATGTCGCGGATGCCTCGATCACCATTGGCGCGGCGCTATTGATCTTGGATTATTTATTCGCGGAATCCGCGAGCCGCCAAGCCAAAGCGGCATGAGCCTGGGATCCCTGCGTTTTGGCTGCCCCCTGAAAGCATGCCTTGGACTTGCCATGAGCATGAGCTAAAGCAGCTTTCATGATCGCCATTGGCTGAAGGCAGTAACGCGAAATGACGAAGACGCCCGTACAATTGTTCACTTATGCGGCTGCCTTGGTGGCCGCCGCCTCGCTCTCCGGGTGCGGTGCCTTCGGGGCCAAGACGGGTGGTGGCGGTGCCGGCCGCACCAATGCCCCTGATGAGTTTCGGGTGGTGACCAAGCCGCCTTTGGTGATCCCGCCCGAATATTCTCTGCGCCCGCCCAAACCCGGTGATACGCGCGGCGCGGCAGTCGATACCCGCGCGCAGGCGCAGGCCGCCTTGTTTGGCCGCGATATCGGGGCCGATGCCAGCCCGGGGGAGCGCGCCTTGGTCAAATCGGCCGGCGCGCAGGCCGTTGATGGGGCGATCCGCAATACCGTTGATCAAGAATCGGCGGATCTGATCCATAAATCTCCCGAGTTTTCCGATCGTGTGTTGGCCTTCAAGGATGGGGTCGATCCCCTTGGCCCGCAAACCGAGGAAGGCAAATTGGCCGAGGCCGAGGCAACCCGGCGCGTCACTGGCGGGGCCGAAGTGCTGATCGAGCGCAAGGCCAATCAAAAGACCAAACTGCCGGGGCTCTAGCAGGCTGTTGAAGAACTCCCGCGAGCCGCGATGCGAAGCCGATTTTGCGCTTTCGGGCAGGAGAGGCCCAGTTCGCGTAGCGGTGCTACGGGGGCTGGGAC
>JAKFWI010000078.1 GCA_021731965.1 Hyphomonadaceae bacterium
TCTCAACATCGTGCTGATGTGTGCGATGGCGACGGTGTTGTTTTTGGGCGGCTGGCACAGCCCGTTTGGCGCGGTGGCCAATCCGTTTTTTGGCTTTTTCTGGTTCTGGGCCAAATCCTTGTTCATGTTTTTTATGTTCGCCATGGCCAAGGCCGTGGTGCCGCGCTATCGCTATGATCAGCTTATGAGAATCGGCTGGAAGCTGTTTTTGCCTGCAACACTGTTCGCGGTGGCGGTGCTTGCGGTGTACGTGACCTACCGAGGGTATCCGGTGCCGGCTTTCGCGGCTGCGGGTTGAGGGCGAACGATGGCACGCATTATCCAGGCGATACGCGGGGCGCTGCTGTTGGATTTCATTGCCGGCTTTGCTGTGGCCATGAAGTATTTCTTTCGTCGTAAGCCCACCGTGAATTACCCCTTCGAGAAGAACGCGGTTTCACCCCGCTTTCGGGGGGAGCACGCTTTGCGGCGCTATCCCAACGGCGAGGAGCGCTGCATTGCCTGCAAATTGTGCGAGGCAATTTGCCCAGCGCAGGCCATCACCATCGAGGCCGAGCCGCGCGAGGATGGCTCGCGGCGCACCATCCGCTATGACATCGATATGGTGAAATGCATTTATTGCGGCTATTGCCAGGAAGCCTGCCCGGTGGATGCCATCGTGGAGGGGCCCAATTTCGAATTCGCGACCGAGACGCGCGAAGAATTGTATTATGACAAGATCAAATTGCTCGATAACGGGGATCGTTGGGAGCGACTGATCGCCAAGAATCTGGAACTCGATGCGCCTTATCGCTAGCCCCCTTTTCGCCGCCTCGTTCGCGAGGCGCTGCCCATGACGCTCGCTGGTGTGGCGTTTTATCTGCTCAGCGCGGTGGCGGTGCTATCGGCGCTGATGGTGGTGTCGCTGCGCAATCCCGTGCATTCGGTGTTGTTTTTGATCCTCACCTTTTTCTCGGCGGCGGGCTTGTTCGTGCTGCTGGGGGCCGAGTTTCTCGCCATGCTGATCGTGGTGGTTTATGTCGGCGCGGTGGCGGTGCTGTTTTTGTTCGTGGTGATGATGCTCGATGTTGATTTCGTTGAGCTGAAGCAGGGCTTCACGCGCTATCTGCCCTTGGGCCTGGTCGTGGCCGTGGCGTTGCTGGCGCAATTGGTGGTGGTTGGCGGGGCCTGGATCGAGCGCGCCGGGCCCGATCGCGCACCTTTGGCGAGCGTGCCCGGGCTGACGAATACCGAAACGCTAGGCCGCGTACTCTATACCGATTACGTTTTGCTGTTTCAGCTGGCCGGCATGGTGTTGTTGATCGCCATGATCGGGGCGGTTGTATTGACCTTGCGCCATCGGCCCGGGGTTCGTCGCCAGGATGTCGCGGTGCAGGTGGGCCGTAGCCGGGCCAAGGCCGTGAAGCTGCACGATATTCGGCCGGGCCAGGGCCTGGGTTAGGGGGGAGAGATGGATATCGGCTTGCCGCATTACCTCGCTGTCGGGGCGGCGCTCTTTACCATCGGGGTATTGGGCCTGTTCGTGAACCGCAAGAATGTCATCATCCTGCTGATGTCGATCGAGCTGGTTTTGCTGGCGGTCAACATCAATCTGGTGGCGTTTTCGGCTTTTTTGCACGATGTGGCTGGGCAGGTGTTTGCCATGTTTGTGCTGACGGTGGCGGCCGCCGAGGCGGCCGTTGGGCTGGCCATCCTCGTCACCTATTTCCGCAATCGCGGCGATATCGCCGTGCAAGATCTCAACCTAATGAAAGGCTGAGGCCGCCGTGATCGAACTTGCGATCCTGTTCGCGCCAGCTTTCGCTGCCGCCGTCGCCGGGCTTTTTCAAAAGCCGCTGGGCGATAGGCTGTGCATGGCCTTGACCACCGGGCTGGTTTTGCTGGCCGCGGGGCTGTCCCTTTATGTGTTCGCCGATCTGACCTGGGGCGGCGGGCAAGATCGGGTGATCGCGATTGCGCCCTTTGTGGATGTGGCGGGTTTTACCTCCAACTGGTCCATCCGCATCGATACGCTGTCGGCGGTGATGCTGGTGGTGGTGACGAGCGTGTCGGCGCTCGTGCATGTCTACTCC
Source organism: Hyphomonadaceae bacterium (assembly GCA_021731965.1). Taxonomy (GTDB): domain Bacteria; phylum Pseudomonadota; class Alphaproteobacteria; order Caulobacterales; family Aquidulcibacteraceae. The sequence continues at coordinate 2,073 of JAKFWI010000078.1, forward strand.
ATCGGGTACATGGCGCAGGATCCGCACCGGGCGCGGTTTTTCAGCTTTTTGTCACTCTTCACCTTCGCGATGCTGGCGCTGGTCACGGCCAATGACTTTTTGCAGATGTTTTTCGGCTGGGAGGGGGTGGGCCTCGCCTCTTATCTGCTGATCGGCTTTTGGTATCACAAGCCCAGCGCCAATGATGCGGCGATCAAGGCCTTCGTGACCAATCGCGTTGGCGATGTGGGCTTCGCGCTCGGCATCATGGCTTGCTATCTGGCTTATGGCACCATTGCCTTTGATAAGCTGTTCGCGGCCATCGCGGCCAATCCGCATGCGGGTTTTCACTTCGAGTTTTTACGGGCGATGGGCATTCACGCGGCGCTGAATGCGCCGGCCCTCGAAGTCATTGGCGTGCTGTTATTCATTGGAGCGATGGGTAAATCCGCCCAGCTTTTCCTGCATGTCTGGCTGCCGGACGCGATGGAGGGGCCGACGCCGGTTTCCGCACTCATCCACGCCGCGACCATGGTCACGGCGGGCGTGTTTATGGTCTGCCGGGTGTCGCCGATTTACGAGCTGGCGCCCTTTGCGGCCGGCATGATCACCATTACCGGCGCGGCCACCGCGTTGTTCGCCGCCACCGTTGGGCTTGCGCAAAACGATATCAAGCGGGTGGTGGCGTATTCCACCTGCTCGCAGCTGGGCTACATGTTCTTTGCTGCCGGGGTGGGGGCGTATGGCGTGGCCATGTTCCATTTGTTCACCCACGCCTTTTTCAAGGCCTTGCTGTTTTTGGGGGCGGGATCGGTTATTCATGGCCTCCACCACGAGCAGGACATGCGCCAAATGGGCGCGGTGCGCCGTGCCATGCCTTTGACTTGGGCGGCGATGCTGATCGGCACGCTGGCGCTGATAGGCTTTGGCCTGCCGGGCACCAGCATTGGCTTTGCCGGCTTCTTTTCCAAAGACGCGGCGATCGAGGCGGCCTATGCGGCGGGCGCGAGCGGGCGCTTTGGCGGGCAGTTTGCCTTTTGGGCGAGCATTGCCGCGGCCTTTTTGACCTCCTTTTATTCTTGGCGGCTGCTTTTCATGACCTTTGAGGGCAAATTCCGCGGCGCGGCGCACGGGAATGGGCATGGCCATGAGCAGGTGCATGGCCATAACGATCACGCGGCGCACGCTGAAGCAGCGCATGCGCCAGCCCTGGCGGCGGGTGCCGCGCCGGCGCATGAAAGCCCGCTGGTCATGCTGCTGCCCTTGGGGGTATTGGCGTTTGGGGCAACCTTTGCCGGAATGGCCTTTGCGGGCCTGTTCGTCGGTGCGGGTGCGCCTGGGTTTTGGAATGGGGCCTTGGCGCTTGCGCATGGCGAGGCAGCCCATGGGCATCACGAGGTGCCGGTGTGGGTGGTGTGGGCCCCGCTGGTGGTAACGCTCGTCGGCTTTGTGCTGGCCTTCTTGATCTATGGCCTGCGCGCGGGCGTGGGCGCGTGGATCGCCAAGGCCACCGGCCCATTGAATGCTTTCCTGGTGCACAAGTGGTATTTCGATGAGATCTACCATGTTGTGTGGGTCAACGGGGCCAAAGGCCTGGGGGATCTGCTTTGGAAAGGCGGCGATAAGCGGCTGATCGATGGGCTGGGTCCGCATGGTGCGGTGGCGGCGATGCGGCTGGGGGCGCGCAATCTGCGCCGCGCCCAGACCGGTTATCTCTACCATTATTCCTTCCTCATGCTCCTGGCGGTGGTGGCTTTTGGGGCCTTTGCCTTGTGGACGACGGGGAGGCTCGGCGGATGAGCGATTTTCCGCTGCTGAGCGCGATGATTTTCACGCCGGCCGCCGGCGCGGGGCTGATCATCCTGGCGCGCCAAGGCATGCGCCAAGAGAGCCCGGCGCAGGACGGGGTCATGCGCGCCATCGCGCTGGTGGCCACGCTGATCACGCTGGGCTTAAATCTGTGGGTGCTGCGCGCCTTCGATGCGCAGGCCAGCGGCTTTCAATTCGTTGAAAATGTGCCCTGGGCACCGCCCTTTGCTTACCATGTGGGGCTGGACGGCTTGTCGCTCAGCCTGGTGCTGCTGACCACTGCCTTGATGCCTTTGTGCATTTTGGCGAGCAGGACCATTACCAAGCGCGTCGCCTCTTACATGGCCCTGTTCTTGATCCTGGAATCCACCATGATCGGGGTGTTCAGCGCGCTCGATCTCATCTTGTTTTACGTCTTCTTTGAAGGCGGCCTCATACCGATGTTTATCATCATAGGGGTGTGGGGCGGGGCCAATCGGGTCTATGCCGCCTTCAAATTCTTTCTCTATACACTGCTGGGCTCCATTTTGATGTTGGTGGCGATGATCGCCATGGCGGTAATGGCGGGCACCACCAGTATTCCCGAATTGATGCGCTTTTCCTTCGCGCCGCAGGTGCAGATCTGGCTATGGCTGGCCTTCTTTGCCTCCTTCGCGGTCAAGCTGCCAATGTGGCCGGTGCATACTTGGCTGCCGGATGCGCACGTTGAGGCACCGACGGCGGGCTCCGTGGTGCTGGCGGCGATTTTGCTGAAAATGGGCGGCTACGGCTTTTTGCGCTTTTCGTTGCCGATGTTTCCGGATGCCTCCGCGTACTTTACGCCGATGATGTTCGCGCTGAGCGTGATCGCGGTGATCTATGCCAGCCTCGTGGCCTTCCGGCAGACGGATATGAAAAAGCTGATTGCTTACAGCTCCGTCGCGCATATGGGCTTTGTCACCATGGGGATTTTTTCCGGCAACACTCTGGGGGTGCAGGGCGCGATCTTTCAGATGATCAGCCATGGGATCATTTCGGGTGCGCTGTTTTTGTGCGTCGGGGTGGTTTATGATCGCATGCACACGCGCGAGATCGCGGCCTATGGCGGGTTGGTCAATCGCATGCCTGTGTACGCGGCGTTTTTCTTGCTGTTCACGCTGGGCAATGTCGGCCTGCCTGGCACCAGCGGCTTTATCGGCGAAGTGTTGACCATGACCGGTGCCTTTACCGTCAACGCCTGGGTGGCCTTGGGCGCGGCTTTGGGCATGATCCTATCGGCGGTTTATGCGTTGACTTTGTATCGCCGCGTGACCTTGGGGGTGATCGAGAATCCCAAGCTGCAAAACATGCTTGATCTCGATGGCACAGAATGGGCGCTTTTTGTGCCCTTGGCGGCGGCGGCTTTGCTGCTTGGTTTCGCGCCGCATTACGTGCTGGAATTCACCAAGGCCGCGGCCGGCGTGGTGGTTGATGGCTATTCCGCCGCGCTGGCTGCGCGCTGAGGGAAACCGGGATGGATATCGCTAATCTCACCGCGTCGCTGCCTTGGTTGAGGCCTGAGCTGTTGTTGACCAGCTATGCCTTGATCGGCGTGCTGATCGGCGCGGCCTACCGGGAGAAAGCCGCTGGCGTGTTGGCGACGTTGGGGGTTTTGGCGTTGGCAGGGGCGGGCGTGCTGGCGCTGCTGGCCATCCCTGGCAAGCCGCAAGAGGTGTTTGGCGGCGCGCTGGTGATCGATTCCTTCGGGGTGTTCGCCAAGGCGCTGATCGCCTTTTCCGCGGCGGCCACCTTGTGGCTCGGTGCTGATACCATGCTGCGCGCGCACGATCGCCGCTTCGAGTTTTCGCTGATCGTCGTGATGTCCACATTGGGCATGCTGATCATGGCCAGCGCCAATGACTTGATCACGCTTTATATGGGGCTGGAGCTGCAAAGCCTGGGGGCCTATGTGCTAGCCGCCTTCGCCAGGGATGATGCGCGCTCTTCGGAGGCGGGGCTCAAATACTTTGTGCTGGGGGCGCTGGCCTCTGGCTTGCTATTGTACGGCGCTTCGCTGATCTATGGGTTCACAGGCTCCATCCAGTTTGGCGATATCGCCGCTGATGCGCGTCATGGCGATGTCGGCGTGGTGTTTGGCTTGGTGTTTTTGCTGTGCGGGATTGGTTTCAAGCTATCGGCCGCGCCTTTCCATATGTGGACGCCCGATGTCTATGAGGGCGCGCCCACGCCGGTCACGGCTTTGTTTGCGGCGGCACCAAAGGCGGCGGCGGTGGCGCTGATGGCGCGCGTCTTGTTCGATCCTTTTGCCGGCTTGCAGGCGGAATGGAGCCAAGTGATTGCAGCCATGGCGGCGCTCTCTTTGGTGATAGGCAGCGTGGCAGCCTTGGTGCAGACCAATATCAAGCGGCTGATGGCTTATTCCTCCATCGCCAATATTGGCTATGTGCTGATGGCCTTGGCGGCGGGGCCGCAAGCTGGGGCTGCGGCGGCTTTGGTGTATCTCGCCACGTACCTCCCGGCGACGATTGGGGTGTTCGCCATCATCCTGGCCATGCGCAGGGGCGGGCATTTGCTGGATCAGCTAGAGGATTTCGCGGGCCTTGCGGTGCGCCGGCCTTGGCTCGGCGCGTTATTGACCGTGCTGGTCTTTTCCTTGACGGGCATCCCGCCGCTGGCGGGTTTCTTCGGCAAGTATTACGCCTTTCAGGCGGCGCTTTCGGCGGGGCTTTGGCCCTTGGTGGTGCTGGCGGCGATCGCCACCGTGGTGTCGGCCGGGTATTATCTGCGCATCCTGGCCATCGTTTGGTTTCAGCCGCCGGTTGGCGAGATTGAGCGCCCATCCGGGGCCGTGGCCATCACCGCTGGCCTATCGACCTTCCTGGTCTTGGGGGTGTTGAGCATTGGCCTTGGGCCCGTGGCGCGCTGGGCGGTTGAAGCCGCGCGTGCGAGCTTTGGCTCGTGATCCAAACCGGGGCCCAACGTGCCCTGTTCGAAAGCATCGATTCCACCAATGCCGAGGCTGCGCGGCGGGCGGCCAGCGGCGATTATGGCCCCGTTTGGCTGCGCGCGGAACACCAAAGCGCTGGGCGCGGCCGGCGCGGGCGCAGCTGGCTGAGCGCGCCTGGAAATCTGTTTTTGACCTATCTCGGCCATACGCAGCGCCCCCCAGCCGAGATCGCTTTGCTGGGCTTTTCGGCGGGGCTGGCTTTGGTTGAGGTGTTCGAGGCGCATTTGGGCACCAGCCGGGCGCGGCTGAAATGGCCCAATGACGTGCTGCTCGATGGGAAAAAGGCCGCGGGCATCCTGCTGGAATCCGGCGCTGCGCAAAGCGGTGGGCATTGGTTTGCGCTGGGCCTGGGGGTCAATCTCGCTGCCGCGCCCAGCGGGCTGGATCGCGAGGTCAGCGCCCTGGGCGACACGATGGCGCAGCCGCCAAAGGCCGGCGCGGTGCAGGATGCCTTCATCCCCCGCGTGACGCATTGGGCCGAGCGCTTGGCCCGCGAGGGCTTTGCGCCGCTGCGCCTGGCGTGGCTGGCGCGCGCGCACGGGCTTGGTGGGCTGATCCATACGGAGCAATCGGGCACGCGCCTGGAGGGCATTTTCGAGGATTTGTCCCCGCGCGGTGAGCTGTGCCTGCGCACGGCAAGGAGCGCGACTTTGGTGGCCATTTCGGCCGGGGACGTATATTTCCCAGAGTCTATGCACGAGGGCGGGTGATGGCGGTTTGTGAACCGCACGCGCGCTGCGCAAAATTGACAGAGGATAAACACTGATGCTGCTGGCCATCGACGTTGGCAACACCAACACCAAGTTTGCCATTTATGATGGCAGCGCCTGGCGCGGCCAATGGCGCACGTCCACCAGCGCGGCGCGCACGGCCGATGAATACGGGCCATGGCTGGGCCAGCTTTTGGCCTATCAGGGGCTTGGCTATCAGGAAATCAAGGCCTGCATCATTTCCACCGTGGTGCCGCAGGCCTTGTTTCATTTGCGCAATCTATCGCGGCGTTATGTCAAAGCGGAGCCCATGGTGGTGGGGGAGGCGGATGTCTCGCTGGGGATCGCTTTGCGTATCGATAACCCTTCCGAGGCGGGGGCCGATCGGCTGGTCAACGCGGTTGGGGCCTTTGTCGAGCACGGCGGGCCCGCCATCGTCATCGATAGCGGCACGGCCACGACCTTCGATGTGATCGCCGCCGATGGGGCCCTGGAAGGCGTGATCATCGCCCCCGGCATCAATCTTTCGCTGCATGCCTTGCATACGGCGGCCGCGCGCTTGCCGCGCATCGAGCTGCGCCGCCCCCCGCTTGGCGCGAATGATAAGCCGACGGCCTTGGGCAAAAACACTGTGCATGCCATGCAATCGGGCGTGTTTTTGGGCTATGTGGAATTGATCGATGGCCTGGTTCGCCGCCTGAAGCAGGAATTGGAGCCCAGTTTGGGCGTGATGAAAACCATTGCGACTGGCGGCGTGGCCTCGTTATTCGAGGGCGAATGCGTCAGCATCGACATTTATGATGATGAGCTCACCTCCCGGGGGCTTTTGGAAATTTATCGCCGCAATAGCGACGCGGCAGCGGAATAGAAGAGCCTAATGACGCATGACAGCAACGAACTCGTCTTCCTGCCTTTGGGCGGGTCGGGCGAGATCGGGATGAATTTGAACGCCTATGGCTTTGGCCCGCCCGAGGCGCGAAAATGGATTATCGTGGATATCGGGGTGACATTTGGTGGCCCCACCACGCCGGGCATCGATCTGATCTTGCCCGATCCCAGCTTTCTTGAAGAAGAGGACGTGCTGGCCATCGTGCTCACGCACGCCCATGAGGATCATATCGGGGCCATTGCCTGGCTGTGGCCACGCTTCAAGGTGGCGATCTATGCCACGCCCTTCACGGCGGCCTTGGTGCGCGAAAAACTGAAAGAAAAAGGCCTGGAAAAGCAGGCCAAGATCACCATCGTGGAGCTTGAGGCGCGCTTTGAAATCGGCCCTTTTGATCTGCGCCTCGTGACGTTGACCCATTCCATCCCCGAGCCGAACGGAATTTTGATCACCACGCCGCTCGGCGCGGTTTGGCATACGGGCGATTGGAAAATCGATCCCGATCCCTTGATTGGTGAGCAAACCGATGCGCCGGCCGTGCGGGCCATGGGCGATGCGGGCCTATTGGCCATGGTGTGCGACAGCACCAATGTGTTCGTGGAGGGGGTCTCCGGCTCGGAGGCGGGGGTGCGCGAAAGCCTGATCGAGCTCGTCCGGGGCAAACGCGGCAAGGTAGCCATCACGGCCTTTGCCTCCAATGTCGCGCGGGTGGAAACCGCGATGCACGCGGCCATGGCCAGCGGGCGCAGCGTCTGCCTGGTTGGGCGCTCGATGCACAAAATCGTGCGGGCCGCCCATTCGGTGGGCTTGTTGCAAGATTTGCCGCCCTTGCTCTCGGAGGAGCAGGCCAGCGATCTACCCCCGCACGAAATCTTGTATCTCTGCACGGGCAGCCAAGGGGAGGGGCGCGCCGCGCTGTCGCGCATCGCCTGCGGCACGCATCGCAGTGTCAGCCTGGGCAAGCGGGATTGCGTGATCTTTTCCTCACGGCTCATCCCCGGCAATGAGCAAGCGATCTATGCGCTTTACAATGATTTGGCCGTGCGCGGGGTGGAAGTCATCACCGATCGCGATGCGCATGTGCATGTCTCGGGACATCCCGCGCGCGAAGAACTCAAGCAGATGTATCAATGGGCACGCCCGCGCATCGCCATCCCGGTCCATGGCGAGCGCCGCCATATCCTGGAGCATCTCGAACTCGCCAAGGCCCTGCAAACACCCGAGGGAATCGCCCCGCGCAATGGCGATATGATCCGGCTGGCGCCGGGCCCGGCGGAGATCATTGATGAAGTCCCGGCGGGGCGGCTTTATGTCGATGGCTCGGCGCTGATCGAGGCCGATGACGCGGCCTTGCTCGATCGCCAACGCATCGCGGCTGAGGGCGCGATCACCATTTCCATCGCCGTGTCGGGCAAGAAGCGGGCGATTGTTTCAGGCCCGGACGTGCGCGCCCGGGGCCTCTCTCAAGCCGATGGCGAAGCGTATGAAGCGGCGCTCGATGCCTTGGCAGACGCGGCAGAAGAAGCCTATCTCAAGCTGGACGCTTCCACCCGCGCCGATGAAGATGCGGCTGAGGCCGCGATTGTGCGCGCGGTGCGCCGCGTGTGCGAGCGATCGCTGGGCAAGCGCCCGCTGGTCGATGTGACGATTTTGACGGTTTAGGATGTGGCCATGATCGGACGCCTCAATCATATCGGCATCGCGGTGCCTTCCATCGAGGAGGCCGCCGACACCTATCGCAGCCTCTATGGCGCGACCGATATCACCGCCCCGTTCGACATGGCCGAGCAGGGCGTGCGCGTCTGCTTTGTCAATTTGCCCAATTCCCAGATCGAGTTGATCGAGCCCTTGGGTGAAACCAGCCCGATCCTGAACTTCTTGAAGGCCAATCCGCGCGGCGGTCAGCACCATGTCTGCTTTGAAGTGGCCGATATCTGGCAAGCCAAAGCCGAGATGGAAAGGCGCGGTGCCCAAGTGCTGAACGAGCCGCGCATCGGCGCGCACGGCACGCTGATCATTTTCGTGCACCCCAAAAACTCCAACGGTGTGTTGATCGAGCTGATGGAAAGCCCCAAAGGGGCGCATCCTCGTGTTGATTGATCCGCTGCTGGCGCTGGCGATCTATGTGATTTGCTGGTGGATCACGCTGTTTGCGGTGCTGCCGATCGGCGTGCGCGGCGTGCATGAGGCACCTGATGCGCCCACCGGCCATGATCGCGGCGCCCCGCAGACGCCAGACCTCAAGCGCAAGGCCCTGTGGACCAGTGCTATTGCCTTCGGCATCTGGCTGCTAATCCTGGCATTCATCGCGATCGATCCCATGGGGATCCGCGCAGCCGGGTTTGCCACCGCTCCGGGGCCACGATAGACAGCCCCAAACGTCGAAAGCTGAATCATGCGCCTATCCCGTTTTTACATGCCGGTGCTGAAGGATATCCCTTCCGAAGCGCAGATCGTTTCGCACCGGCTGATGCTGCGCGCCGGCATGGTGCGCCAGCAGGGGGCCGGCATCTATGCCTGGCTGCCGTTGGGCCAGCGCGTGCTGAACAAGATCGCCAACATCGTGCGCGAAGAGCAAAACCGCGCCGGTGCCGTGGAAATGCTGATGCCAACCATCCAGCAGGCCGATCTATGGCGCGAAAGCGGGCGCTATGACGATTACGGCAAGGAGATGCTACGCATCACCGATCGCCATGAACGCGAAATGCTCTATGGCCCCACCAATGAAGAGATGATCACCGAATTGGTGCGCGCTTCAGTCAAAAGCTATCGCCAATTGCCGCTGATCCTCTACCATATCCAGTGGAAATTCCGCGATGAGATCCGCCCGCGTTTTGGCGTCATGCGCGGGCGCGAATTCTTGATGAAGGATGCCTATTCCTTTGATGTGGATGAGGCTGGGGCAAGGCGCGCCTATGATAAAATGTTCCTGGCCTATCTCAACACGTTTGCGCGCATGGGGCTGACGGCGGTGCCGATGCGTGCCGATACCGGGCCTATTGGCGGGGATCTGTCGCACGAATTCATCATTCTGGCCGAAACCGGCGAAAGCCAAGTGTTTTGTGATCGTGATCTGCTTGAGCTGGCACCGCCCGGCCCTGATCTGGACTGGGACGGGGATTTGCGTGCCTTGGTCGCGGCACGCACCGCGCTCTATGCCGCCACCGAGGAAATGCACGATAGCGCCAAATTCGCAGCGCAAACACCAAAGGAGCGACAGGTCAGCGCCCGCGGCATCGAAGTTGGCCACATTTTCTACTTCGGAGATAAGTATTCCAAGGCCATGCAAGCCATGATTACCGGGCCAGATGGGCAAGACCGGCCAGCCCAAATGGGCTCCTACGGCATCGGCGTATCGCGCTTGATCGGGGCCATTATCGAGGCCAATCATGATGAGGCGGGGATGATTTGGCCCGAAGCCGTTGCGCCGTTTGGAATTGGCCTCATCAATTTGCGCGTCGGGGACAGCGCATGCGATAGCGCCTGCGCGCAAGCCTATGCGGCCCTGACGGCGGCGGGGCGCGAACCACTTTATGACGATACCGCAGAGCGCCCCGGCGCGAAATTTTCGGTGATGGATTTGATTGGCCTCCCCAAACAGCTGATCATCGGCCCCAAGGGCTTGGCCGCCGGCACGGTGGAGATCAAGGATAGGCGCAGCGGCGAGCGCGAAGAGCTAAGCCTGGATGCGGCGCTCAATCGGCTGTGCGCCAATGGCTAATTCCAGTGGGGCTAATTCCAGTGGGGCTAAGCCCTTCGGGCTTTATGAACGCATGCTGGCTTTGCGCTATCTGGGGGCCAAGCGCGCGCAAGGCGGCGTTGGCGCGATGGCCGTAATCTCCTTTCTCGGGGTGATGATCGCGGTTTTCGTGCTGATCGTGACCATGTCGATCATGAACGGGTTTCGCGAAACGCTGCTGTCGCGCATCCTTGGGGTGGGCGGTCATGTGATCGCGGACGTGCGCGGGCGCACGCTCGAGGAGGTCAATGTGCTGGCCAAAGCCGCGCGGGGTGTGGACGGCGTGCTGCACGTCTCGCCTTTGGTGCAGGGCCAGGCGCTGGCGACAGTCGGCCCGAACGCGACGGGCGCTTTGGTGCAAGGCATCGCCAAAGGCGATTTGCAGCAATTGCCGATTATCCTCAAAGGCATCAAGCAAGGCTCGCTCGATGATTTCGATACCGATGAGGATGGTGCCGCGCGGCTGATTATGGGCTTTGTGCTGGCCCAGCAATTGGGCCTAACGGTTGGGGATGGCGTCACCCTGGTTGCGCCGCAAGGGGCCGCGACGCCCTTTGGTTATGCTCCGCGCCGCAAGACCTATCAGATCGGGGCGGTGTTTGACGCCGGGGTCTATGAGGTCAACGCCGCCTTTGTGTACATGCCCCTCGATGAGGCGCAGCGGTTTTTCGCGCGCGGCGATGGTGTTGACCGGCTGGAGATCCGCATCAAAGAGCCTGACCGATCGGTGCAGATCATCGAGGCGCTGCGCGCGCGCATGGGCGCGGATCTCTATTTCAGTGATTGGAAGGCGCAGAACCAAAGCCTCGTCACCGCTTTGATCGTGGAGCGCAATGTCATGCGCATGATCCTGATGCTGGTGGTGGCCATCGCGGCCATGAACATCATTTCTGGCCTCGTCATGCTCGTCAAAAACAAAGCGCGCGACGTGGCTATTTTGCGCACCATGGGGGCTAGCCGCGGCGCAATCTTGCGCGTTTTCCTGATGGTTGGGGCCATTCTCGGCGCAAGCGGGGCGCTCATGGGGGCCGCGCTCGCCGTGTTGTTTTGCATCTTTATCGGCCCGATCCAGGCCGCGCTGGAATTCGTCACCCGCACCCAGGTCTTCGATGCCAGCGTCTATTCCCTCTCCCGGGTGCCGGCCTCGCTTGAGCCGCTAGAGATCGCCGGCGTGGTGGCATTTGCCATCGCCATGGCCTTTATCGCGGCGCTGCTGCCGGCGCGCGGGGCTTCAAAGCTCGATCCCGTCGAGGCGTTGCGCTATGAATAATGAGCCGCTGATCATTTCGGGCCTGGAGCGCAAATTCAAAACCGGCGATGGGGTTTTGCACATCCTGCGCGGCGTAGATTTGACGCTGCGGCCGGGGGAGATCGTTGGCCTGGTCGGGCCCTCAGGTGCGGGCAAGTCCTCGCTGCTGCACGCCGCCGGCTTGCTGGAGCGGCCGAGCGCCGGACGGGTGCTGGTCAAGGGGGTGGATGGCTGGAACCTCAATGAGCGCGCCCGCACCGATTTGCGCCGCGATGCCTTGGGCTTTGTCTATCAATTCCACCATTTGTTGCCCGAATTCAGCGCCCTAGACAACGTGGCCATGCCGCGCTTGATCGCTGGCTGCGGCATGCCCCAAGCCCGCGAAGACTCCGAACGCCTGCTTGCGCTGGTGGGATTGGGTGACCGCATGCGCCACCAGCCGGCCCAGCTATCGGGCGGGGAGCAGCAGCGCGTGGCCATCGCGCGCGCTTTGGCCAATCGCCCTGCCGTGCTGCTGGCCGATGAGCCTACCGGCAATCTCGACCCGCGCACTGCCCAGACGGTTTTCGATGCCTTGCGCGCCATCGTGCATGAGCAGGGCGTCGCGGCGTTGATCGCCACCCATAATCTGGACGTTGCCCGCGGCTGTGACCGCGTGCTGACCCTCAATGAAGGCTTGCTTGTCGGCTAGACCCGTTCTGTTGCGAAAACCGCGTCACACTTTTCGGGATCCGCTCTAGCCGGCCGAGAGCGGGATCCGATGGATCGGCGTGAAGCCGATGGATAGCTGGTGTCGATCGAAGCTGCTTTGCTTTCGCGGACGATTGGATCAGCATAGTCTTGGCGTAGAAGTGATTCGCATCAAAAGGGGCGTGACGTGGAGGGTGCATCTGCGCAAAGTTTTTTGGCGGGTTGCGTGGCTGCCGTCGGCATCGCTTCGATCCTATGGGCCTTGCGCGTCACCCACGGTGCCCGCGGCGGCATGAAGCGTGCGCGTGATCGCGCCAGCGAATTGGAAGACAAGCTGGCCCGCGCCGATAGCCTGTTCGGGGCCCATCCCGGCGTGGTTTTGGTTTGGGAGGACGGCGCGGCACCGGCGGAAGAGCGCGATTGGGGCCATCCCAAATTGTACGGCTCGTCGGTGGCCTTGGCCAGCCTGCTGCGCTTTTCCGATGGGGCCAGTGCCTCCGATCCAGCCATCCGAATCCTGCAAGGGCTTTCGGCCTTCGATGGTGCCGATGTCAGCGGGGGCGCAGTCAAATTGGCACCGGCGGTGGCGCGGCTGCGCCGCGAGGGCGCGGCCTTTTCCATCACCGTATCCACGCCCAACGGGGTGTTTGTGGAGATAGACGGGCGCACAGCTGGGCCGCGCGCCGTGGTGTGGATTTTGGATGCCAGCGTCAAGGGCTTTGAAGAAGGCACGGCCCGCGGGCGCCTGGAAGAGGCGCGCCAGGTCATTGCCCGCGATCCGGCTGCGTTTTTGGAGATGATGTCGCGCGCGCCGTGTTTGGCCTGGCGGGTGTCGGGGGCCGGCAAGCTGGAATGGGCCAATCCGGCTTACCTCAAGGCGCTGGAGGCCAAATCGCTCGATCAGGCGGTGGCACGCAATCTGTTGCTGGATCAATTCATCGCGGAGCGATCGCGCCAGGCGGCCGAAGACGGCGTCTCGGTCGATGAGGTGCGCTATTTCGTGGTGGGCGCAGAACGACGCGCCCTGCGCGTGGTGGTGTTCCCGGTGGCCGGGGGCGCGGGCGGCATGGCCTTCGATGTCACCGATGCAGAGGGCACGCGCGATACGCTGGCGCGCATGGTCAAGGCGCATGATCAGACGCTCAACCATCTGGCCGAAGGCGTGGCGATTTTCGGCCCGGACAAGCGCTTGATTTTCCACAATCGCTCCTTCCAGGAGATGTGGGGGCTTGAGCCGGCCTTCCTCGCCGACCGCCCCACCCATGCCGGCTGGCTTGATTTTCTTAAAGAGCGGCGCAAGCTTCCGGCGCACGCCAAATATCCGGAATGGCGGGCCAGTGAGCTGGCGCTTTATCAGGAAGTGGCGGAATTACCGGACGCGCTTTGGGTGCTGCCCGATGCGCGCACCATGCGCATTGCCCGTCAGCGCCACCCCATGGGCGGTCTGCTGCTGATTTTCAGCGACATCACCGACGAATTGACCCTCAAAACGCGCTATAACGCCTTGCTGCAGACGCAAAAGGCGGCGCTGGACCGGCTGCACGAAGCGGTGGTGGTGTTTGGCCTCGACGGGCGCCTACGCCTCTCCAACGCCGCCTTCGGGGCCATGTGGCGCCTGGCGCCGGAGGAATTGGGCGGCGACTTGGCCATCGATCATGTGATCGAGCTGTGCAAGCCGTTGTTTCATGATGAAGGCGTGTGGGCGCATGTGCGCAGCCGCATCACCGATCCCAGCCCGGAGGCGCGCCAGGAGGCGCGCGGAGAAATGCGCCGCTCCGATGGAACCATCCTCACCTATCTGACGCGGCCTTTGCCCGATAGCGCCACGTTGATCGCCTTCCTGGACGTGACGGCCACCCAGCGGGTGGAGGATGCCCTGCGCGATCGGGCTGAAGCCTTCGAGGCGGCCGATCGCTTGAAAACCGAATTCGTGCAGAACGTTTCCTATCAATTGCGCACGCCGCTGCAATCCATTCAGGGCTTTGCCGAGATGATGAACCAGCAATTGCAGGGGCCGCTCAATAGCCGCCAGCAGGAGCAAGTCGAGGCCATCATCGCCGCTTCGGATGGGCTGTCCAAGCTGATCGACAACATCCTCGACATTGCCATGATCGAGGCGGGCCGGCTGGAGCTGGAGCTGTCGCAGGTGGATCTGGCGTCGGCGCTACGCGAGGCCGCGGACCTGCTGGATTCGAAGGCGCGTGCGGCCGGCGTTACGCTGAAGCTGGACATGGCCGAGCCGCTGGGCTGGATGCAGGCCGATGAGCGCAGGATCAAGCAAATCCTGTTCAACCTCTTGTCCAACGCTTTGCGCTTCACCGATCGGGAGGATGTGATTACTTTGGGCGCCGAGCGCCGCGAGGGCGAGGTGCGCCTTTGGGTTTCCGATACCGGCCGGGGCATCCCCTATGATGCGCAGGCCGCGGCCTTTGGTAATTTCGTGTCAGGGGACAAACGCGGCGCCGGGCTCGGGCTGGCGTTGGTAAAATCCTTCGTGGAATTGCACGGCGGCTGGATCGCGCTGGAGAGCAATCCCGGCGAGGGCGCGACCGTGACCTGCCATCTGCCGGCAGACCTCATCCGCGCGGCCGCCGAATAGGCGCGCGCGTTGGACTCGCCGCGCTTTAGGTTTTAAAAGCCAGTATAATGATCAACGCGTAAGGGGAGTGAAAACATGAAGGCGATTGCCTTGCTCAGTGCAGCTTGTCTGGCTTTTGCGGCGGCCTGCTCTCCTTCGGCCAAGCAGGTGACTGCACCGCCGGAACAGGCCAAGCCGGAAATCGCGCTTTACGCACTCGATTGCGGCAAGGCTCGTGTCCAGGATGCCGATCTGTTCGCCGATGATGGCTCCTTTAAGGGGCAGGCGCGCGATCTGGTTGATCCTTGCTATCTCATCCGCCATCCGGCTGGGGATTTGCTGTGGGATACGGGCTTGCCCGATGCGCTCCTTGCCACGCCGAGCGCCGATGCGGGGCCTTTCGCGCTGACACGCACGGTGACGCTGGCCGCGCAGCTGCAACAGCTGGGGCTCGCGCCGGCGGACATCGAGTTTGTCTCGATCTCACATAGCCATTTCGATCATGTCGGCAATGGCGGGGCTTTTGCCGGCTCAACCTTCCTGATCGATCCCCGGGAGCGCGCCTTCATGTTCAGCGATGAGGCGCGCAAGGCCCCCGAGTTCGCGGCCTATGCCGCCCTGGAGCAAGCCAAGACCACGTCCCTGGAAGGGGATGCCGATCATGACGTATTCGGTGATGGCCGCGTGAAGATCATCGCGGCCCCAGGCCACACGCCAGGCCATCGCGTGCTGTTGGTGCAGTTGGCGCAGGCGGGGCCGGTGCTGCTGACCGGAGATATGTATCATTTGGCCGAGAGCCGTGAACGGCGCACCGTGCCGCGCTTCAACACCGATCGCACGCAAACCTTGCTCTCGATCGAAAAGGTGGAAAAGCTGGCCACGGAAACCGGCGCACGCGTGGTGCGCCAGCACGTGCCGGAGGATTTCTCAGCTTTGCCTGTGTTTCCAGAAGCGTTGAAATAAAGCGCGGCTGGGCTCAGGGGATCGTGCGACACCAATATTGCGCGCGTGGGCCTGGATCCTGGGCTCCGCGCTGACGCACGGCCCCAGGATGACGGACTTGGGGCTTACCAAAATTTACGTCATTCCACCCCGCGCAGCGTGGGTGGAATCCAGGGATCGCGGGACGCCAC
>JAKFWI010000130.1 GCA_021731965.1 Hyphomonadaceae bacterium
GCCTTCCGGCCCTTGCGTCACGGGCACGACGGCCGTTTTGGTGGGCACGCAAACGCATTGCCGCATTTCTGGCGTGATCACGGGCGCGCTGTCTTTGCCTGCCGGTGTGATTTATCAGCTTGATGGCGTTGTGCAGGTCGGTCGCGATCTGGGCGGCGGCGCGGCACCCTTGGCCACCGGTGCGGCTGGCACGCTGACCATTGCCCCCGGCGTTACGATTTACTCCCGCACGCTGGATTCACTTTTGATCGTGACACGCGGTTCGCGCCTGGTTGCGGATGGCACGGCCAGCGCGCCGATCATTTTCACCAGCGCCCAGGATGCCGGCTTTGCCGCCGCGCTCGGTGCGACCAATCAGCGCGCGCCCTTCACTGGCCCCGCCACCTCCGATCCCTTCCAGCGCGAATGGGGCGGCCTGATCATCAATGGCCGCGCGCCCATCAATTTCTGCAGCACGGGCCAATCACCGACCAGCCAGACCGCCCCGTGCGAAACCCTCGGGGAGGGCGGCTCGGGCCTTTATGGCGGTGCGTTCGCCAACGATGACAGCGGGATTTTGCGCTATGTGCAAATTCGCTATTCCGGCAATCCGATCAGCCAAACCAATGAATTGAACGGCATCGCCTTCCAAGGCACGGGTAATGGCACGATTGTGGACTTCATCCAGGTGCATAACGCTGCCGATGACGGCATCGAATTCTTCGGCGGCTCGGTGAATGTGCGCCATGCCGTGGTGACGGGTGCCGATGACGACAGCTTTGATTGGGTTGGCGGCTGGAATGGCCGGATGCAATTTGCTCTGGCCATCCAAAACCCAAATCAGCCGGGCACGGATCAGGGCATCGAGGCCGATAACACCGCCTCTGACAATGCCACTTTCAACGATGTGAACGCGCAGCCGCGCTCCAATCCGATCATTTCCAACCTGACCTTGATCGGCGCGGTGACCACCAACACCAATCAGCGCAACGGCATTTTGCTGCGCCGCGGCACGGATGCCCGGATCGCCAACGCCGTGATCACGGGTTTCGTTGGCGCGGGCCTCGATGTGGATGATCAGGTCACTTATGATCGGGTCACCAACAACACCTTGATCGTGCAGAACACCTACAACGCCAATACCCCCGCGCTGCGCAATGATACGGCCACCACGGGCAATGGCGCGCCGCCAGATGCGGGCGTTTTGGCGGCCTTCTTCAACACAGCCGGCCGCAACAACACCGCGGGCAATCCCTCCCTGGCCGGCTTTATCAATGGTGCGGCGGAAAACGCGGCACCCTCGGTGGATCCCACCACGCTTGATCCCTTCTTCCAGGCCGGCAATTTCGTTGGGGCCGTTCGCGATACCGCCACCAATTTCACCCTGGGCTGGACGTTTGGCGTCAATGCGCCCGCATCTTGCCCCACGGGCACGATCGCGGAGGCCGGCGGCGCTCAATGCGTATTGAGCGGGCCGGTTTCCACCAATGTGCGGCTGGTTGCTGCGCCGAACCTGCGCTATATCCTGCGCGGCCGGGTGCAAATCGGCACGGATGTTGGCGGGGTAAGCGGCGTGACGGCGCAGGGTGGCGTCGCGGCCATCCTCACCGTGGATCCCGGTGTTATTGTTGAAGCCGAAACGCTGGATTCCTTGTTGATCGTGGCCCGTGGCTCGCAATTGCGCGCCAATGGCACACGCACGGCGCCGGTGGTTTTCACGGCCATCAATCCCAGCACGCGCAACCAAAACACCGACACGCGCCTTTGGGGCGGCATCGTCATCAACGGCCGTGCGCCCATCAATTTCTGCTCGGCTGGTCAGACAATCACCACGGCCCCGGTTTGCGAGACCTTGGGGGAAGGCGGCTCTGGCCTCTATGGCGGCAATATCCCCGGCGATAACAGCGGCAATCTGCTGTTCACCCGCGTGGAATATTCCGGCAATCCGATCAGCCAAACCAATGAGCTGAACGGCATCGCCTTCCAAGGCGTTGGCAATGGCACCCAGATTGACTTCCTGCAGGTGCATAATGCCGCGGACGATGGCATCGAATTCTTCGGTGGCACGGTCGATGCCCGCCATTTGGTGATCACTGGGGCCGATGACGACAGCATCGATTGGGTCGGTGGCTGGAGCGGCCGTGTGCAATACGCGGTCGTGGTCCAGAATGCGAGCCAATTGGGCACTGATCAGGGCATCGAGGCGGATAACACCTCGTCTGACAATGCCACCTTCAACGATTTGAACGCGCAGCCGCGCTCCAACCCCATCTTGTCCAACCTCACCTTGGTTGGCGCTTCGGTCACCAACACCAATCAGCGCAACGGCGTGCTGCTGCGCCGCGGCACGGATGGGCGCCTGCTCAACACGGTGGTGACGGGCTTCATCGGGGCTGGCCTCGATCTGGATGATCAAGTCACCTATGATCGCACCGCTTCGGGTGTGGTCACCGGCACGGCAGGCCTCTTGGTTGCGTCCATGTTCAACGCCAACACCCCGGCGCTGCGCAACGATACGGCGACGACCGGCAATGGTGCGCCGCCAGATGCCACCATTCTGGCCGCTTTCTTCAACACGGCCGGCCGCAACAACCTGACGGGGACATCCTCTCTGGTGGGGCTGACCGGCTCGTCCTTGCGGCGCTATATCAACGGTGCCAACGAGACGGCGGCCGTGCCGACCGCCCCAGGCAATGCCTTCTTTGAGCCGAACACCTATGTCGGCGCGGTGCCGTCCGTCGCCAACAACTTCACCACGGGCTGGACGATCTGGCTGAACAACTAAGCGTGCTGCTGCCCAAGCCGGCGAGGAGATCCTTCGTCGGCTTGGGGTATTCGCTTTGTCCCAGATTAGCCCAAGGAAATTGCCATGAAGCCGTCTCACAAGCTTCTTCTCACCAGTCTACTGGCCTCCACTGTGTTGGTCTTGCCAACGCAGGCGTGGTCCCAGGCCGCTCAGGCGCCGGTTACAGGCGCGGGAAACCAGCCACCTCCTACGGATCAGTCCGCTGATCCTGCCGCAGATCAAGTGGAGGAGGTTCCTGCCGAGGACGAAGAAATCGTCGTGCGCGGGCGTTTTATCCCCAATGTGAAGCGGACGACGTCTGAAGTCTCTAACGTCCTAACAACAGAAGATTTGGCCCGTTCTGGCGATTCCGATATTGCTGGGGCTTTGACGCGCGTTACCGGCCTCAGTTTGGTTGGCGATGGCACAGTCTTCGTGCGCGGCTTGGGGGAGCGCTATTCCAACACTTTGTTGGATGGCTCGACGCTATCGAGCCCCGATCCGCTGCGGCGGGTCGTTCCGCTTGATATCATCCCCACGGATTTGCTTTCCGGAGTGCTGGTCCAAAAGACCTCCTCCGCGCAATATCCCGCCGAATTTGGCGGCGGCCTGGTTTCCCTGAGCACGCGGGCTGTGCCGGATGAAGCCTTCTTTGAGGCGAAGGCCTCCACGGGCTATAATACGGCCAGCACTTTCGAGCGCGGCTTTGGCTTTGATAGCGGAAATGGCGCGTTTTTCGGGATTAGCGGGCGTGAGCTGCGCCTTCCCACGATTGTTCAAACTGAGATCGATTCCGGCGGCGGCCAGCCCTTCAGCCAAGCTGCGGCGCGCTCCTTGCGGCTCAATTACTCGATCGATCGGCAAACCAATGCGCCGGATCTGGACTTGAGCTTTTCCACCGGCCTGCCTTTCAAGCTGTTTGGTAAAAATGCGGGCGTGTTGATCGCTTTCAGTTATGGCGAGGACACCCGAAATCAGTTTGGTGAGGCCACCACCTTCACCAGCGCGTCGGGCGTTTCGCAGGCCGCGGTGCGCAGCACGCCTGAGGCTTGCGCGGAATTGTCGGCGTCGTTCCAGCGCCTGCTGCCGGCTCCATCGTGCGGGCTGTTTCGTACCAATTTCAATGTCAATGTCAGCGCCCTTGGGGCGTTTGGCATCGAACTCAGCCCAAAGCATGAGCTGAAATACACCACCACCGTGTTGCGGGACTCGACCCGGCAGGCCCGGCTCCAGCGCTCTGCCGATAATCCCGATGACGGCGCGATTTCCGATCAGCGCCAGTTTAACGTAATCCGTCAGTTGTATACCAATCAGATCACCGGCAAGCACCAGTTCGATCTTGATGGGCTGATTTACGGGATTGGCGTGGATTGGCGCGTGGCCTATTCGCGGGCCCAGCGCACCACGCCGTATCGGCGCGAATTCCGCTACGGCCTAGCCGATCTTGATCCATCCCCGAGCGAAGACGTGCAGTTTATTCTGGCGCAGGTTGACGAACTCACCCGCACGTCTTTCTCCGAGCTGGCCGACGATAATTACGAGGCCGGTGTCGATACCAATTTTGATGGCAAATTGTTCAATCGCGATTTTACCATCAAAGCCGGCTTGCTCTATGTGAACCGTTCACGGGTGTTTGAATCGAGAAGTTTCGGCTTCACGATCCCGACCGGCAATATTTCTCGCTTGTTGACTTTTGTACCGGAAATCATCTTCAGCCCGGACAATTTGGGCCCCCCCGGTGGCTTCCAATTGGTGGACAACACCAATGCCTCGGATGCTTTCAACGCGAATTTCCAAAACTACGCGGCCTATCTCTCCTTCGATGTGAATCCGATCGAGTCGATCCGCTGGACGGCGGGCCTGCGCTTTGAAAGCTCACGTCAAACGGTGGGGACCTTCCTTTCGCCGGATCAGCCGCAAGGCCAAACAATCATCTGCGGTGATCGCGTGTTCACTCCGAATGAGGGTGATCCGATCAATTGCGTGCAGTCCGCGCCATTATTGTTCCCTTCAAGTACATTGACTTGGCAATTCTTCAACAATATGCAGTTGCGGCTTGGCTATAGCGAAACGGTTAACCGGCCGGATTTGCGTGAGCTGTCCAATTCCACATTCCTGAACGAAGATACCGATTTCTTCGAGCAGGGCGATCCGGAGATAAACATCGCGCGGCTGCGCAATTATGACGCGCGCTGGGAATGGTATTTCCTGCCGAAGCAAAGCTTCACTTTTGGCGTGTTCTATAAGAACATTTCGCGGGCCATCGAAGAGCGGGTCTCGGCAGTTGGTGATGTGCGCACGCGTGTGTTCACCAATGTCGGCGATGCCAGTTTGTTTGGCCTGGAAGCAGAAGCCGATATTGAAATTCCGCTGGCCGATTGGGTGCCCAACGTATCGGCGTTTCATGATCGGCGGTTTTTCATCACCGCGAACGGCACATATATTGACTCGGAGTTGAGCCCTTTTGACCGCAACCAGCCGTCGCGCCGCTTGCAGGGGCAATCCAACTTCCTGGCCAATCTCCAGATTGGCTATGACAGCGATGTCAAGAAGGAGCGTTTCGCGCTGCTTGTGAATTACCAGGGCGATCGGATTTTCGCAGTTGCGACGCCCGATTCCGGCGGCCTGCCCAGCATCAATGCCGCGCCGCCCGTTTTGGTGGACATCACCTATGCCAAGGGCTTCAAACTCTTGGGGCGCATTTGGGAGTTCGAATTCAAAGCCAAAAACCTCCTGGGTGATGAATATTTGCTCACGCAGGGCAATGTGGCGGACGGGTCCGCGGCGGTGTTCGAAAGCTATGAATTGGGCACGAGCTTTACCACGGGGCTGAAAGTTCGGTTTTGATCGGCACCCGGGCACCTGATCCGATCGGCGAAAGCGCGCCCGATCGGATCGCGGGCCGGACAATGCCTTGCTGGGCACCCGTTCGCTGCGATAAGCAAAGAGATCGGTGGGCTGGGGCCTCAGCAAGGGCGGCGAGATGGCACAAAGGGTAAGGCTTTTTGCGGCCGGGGCGGCGCAGCTTGCGCCCCGCATGCTGTTCGGGGGCTTGGTCTGCGTCATGGCGTTTCAAGCGGCAGCCCTCGCCTGGGCGGTGCTGGCCCCCATCGGCCCTTTCGGGCGGGCGCAGGCGGCACAGGCCAGCGCGGCGGCCCCAAGTTTTGATTGGGCGGTGTTTTCGCGGTTCGACCCGTTTTTTCGCACGCTGGGCCCCAGCAGCCCGGTTGTTGCCCAGAGCGGCGTGGATTTGGGCCTGACCTTGTTTGCCATTCGGCGCGATGCGCGCGGGGAAAGCGGCTCGGCGATCGTGGCCACGGCCGATGGGCGCCAGATCGCGGTGCGGGTGGGGGAAGAGGTGTCGCCAGGCTTGAAGCTGCATGGGATCCAGGCCGATGGCGCGGTGTTTCAGCGCGGGGCGGCTTTGCTGGAGCTGAAATTTCCTGCCGCGGCGTATGGGGCGGTCAGCGTGTTGCGCCCGGCCGAGCCAACGCCGCCATTAAGCAGTGCGCTGGCGGCCGCAAATGCGGGGCAGGTTTACCAGGTCGATCCCCGCAGCTTTTTTACGCAGGTTCGCCTGACGCCGCTTCGCGACGGGGAGCGCCTGGTCGGGTATAAGGTCGGCCCGGAGAGCAGCCAGCAGCCATTGAGCACTGCCGGCCTGCAGCGCGGCGATGTGTTGCTCTCCGTCAACGGCGTTTCGCTTAGCACCGCTGCGGCACTGCAGGCCGCGGCAAACAGCTTGGCAGGGCGCTCAGAAGCCGTCATCACGTATGAACGGCAAGGAAAGTCGGGATCAGTGACAGTTCGGGTGGCAAAGCCGTGAAAAGATTCACCTCCTTCCTGTTGGGCGCATCCTGGGCGATCGCCGCGCCCATGCCGGCGGTACTCGCGCAGCCCCAAGTGCTCAATGCACAGGATGCGGATATCCGGGCGTTTATCGCGGATGTCTCACGCCAGACTGGGCGCACTTTCGTTATCGATCCGCGCGTCAAGGGCACGGTATCGGTGTTCAGCGACGGGCCGCTGAATGATGAACAATTGTTTGAGGTGTTTTTATCGACTTTGCGGGCGAATGGCTTGACGGCCACGCCGGGCAGCGGCGGCTCTTATATCATCGCTCCCGATGACGGGGCCAATCAGATCGCGGCGGGGGGCGGCGGGCTCAATGCCGCCTTGGCCACGGAAGTGTTTCGCTTCGCCAATGTCGATGCCGGCTCGGTTGCGGAAACGCTGCGCCCCTTCGTGGGCAAGCAGGGCCAGGTGATTGCCAATCGTCGCTCCAACACCGTGGTGGTGGCGGATTATCCCGCCAATCTGCGCCGCATCCGTGATTTGGTCGGCAAGCTCGATACCGATGGCTCGACGGTGGAGACGGTCTCGCTGCGCAATTCCTCAGCGCGGGAATTGGCGGCGGTGGTGACGCAAGTCATGGGCTCTGGCCCTGATGAAGAAGGCGGGCGCTTTTTTTCCATCATCCCGGTGAATGGCAGCAATTCATTGATCTTGCGCGGAAATCAGGCGGCTGTGGCGCGCGTGGCCGCCATGGTCCGGGATCTGGACCTGCGCGCCCAATCCAATGCCGATGTGAAGGTCATCTCCCTGCAGCACGCCGATGCGGAAAAGCTGCTGCCGGTGCTGCAGCAAATGATCGGCCAGCCGGTTGCCACAGGCGATGGAGCGGCGGGGGCAGCGGCGTCCGGCGGCTCAGGCCCGAAAATCGCGCGCTATCCCGGCGCAAACGCGCTGATCGTGAGTGCGGATGCCGAAACCCAGCGGCGCATCGCCGAAGTGGTGCGCCAGGTCGATATCCGGCGCGAGCAAGTGCTAGTCGAAGCGATTGTCGTGGAGGTTTCCAACAGCGCCGCCAAGGAATTGGGGGTGCAATTCATCCTCTCGGGCCAAAATGGTGGCAACACGCCGCTGTTTGCCACCAATTTCTCGGATCGTGCGCCGGGTCTGCTGACGTTGACCGGGGCGGTGGTTGGCAACAACACCTTGGGCGATGATAGCGGCTCGCAAGATACGGTATCGGGTTTGCGTGATCTGGCTGTTCAATCCTTGATCGCCTATACGGGCGGCATTGCCGGGTTTGCCGGCAATATCAATGATGATGCGCTGTTTGGTTTTATCGTCAATGCCGTCAAGCGCGACACCGGCTCCAATCTGTTGTCGACCCCCTCGGTGATGACCTTGGATAACGAGGAGGCCTCCATCCTCGTGGGCCAAGACGTGCCGATCTCGACCGGCCGCGTGCTGGGTGACAACAACACCAATCCCTTCCAGACGGTGGAGCGCCGCGAGATCGGTGTGAAACTGGGCGTCAAGCCCCAAATAAATTCCGGCGGCGGCATTACGCTGTATTTGACGCAGGAAGTATCCAGCGTCGCGCCGGAATTGAGCAATGGCGTTGGTGATCTGGTTTTCAACAAGCGGGAAATCAAAACCACCGTCCTGGCCGATGACGGGGAAATCGTTGTGCTGGGCGGGTTGCTCGATCAAAACGAATCCATCGTTGCCGATCGGGTGCCTTTATTGGGCGATATCCCTTTTCTGGGTCGGTTGTTTGGCAATGATCGCCACACCAGAGACAAAACCAATCTGATGGTGTTTTTGCGCCCGCGCATTATCCGCAATGCTGATGATGCGCGCCAGATCGCTTCGGAGCGCTATGATGCCGTGCGCGAAGCGCAGCTGATTTCCACGCGGGGGCGCAATTCCTCGTTGGAGGAGGTGGTGCGCGATTATCTGCGCGCCGAGGCGCCGGTGGCGCGCGCGCCGGAGCCGCCCCCGGGCGAAGCGGATGTGGCTTCGCAGGCTACCGCCGAGCCAGCTCCCCAGGCAGCGCCCGCGCCGCGCTTGGCCCCGCGCCCACCGGCCGCGGCGGCACCGGCAGCGCCCAATCCAGCCCGCGCCTCGCCGGAGCCAACCTCCGGTTTGCTTGAACTGGTGCCGCAGGATTTCGCACCAGTGGCCATGCCGATTGCGTGGGCGCAAGACGCGCCCGAGACAGAGGCTCCAGAGCCTGTAAACGCGCGCGCGGCACCGCCAGCGTTTGGGGAGGAGGTGCCCGCTCTGGTGGACGCTTCGCTGCTGCAGCCAGCCGCGGTGCGGCCCCCGCAGGCGCGTGCATTGGGCGCGCATTGGCGCGGCTGGGCGGCCATGGAGCAGCCGGCAAAGCCGCTTTTGCCCGCCAGGGAGACGATTGCCAGCCTGTCGGTGGCGGGCGTGACCAGTCCGCGCCTCACAGCGCACGCTTCGCCGCAAGGTTGGCGCCATGCCGCCGCGCCGGTGGGGCCCGAATTATGAGCGCGACCCGCCTTGCTTATGGCTTTGCCAAAGCGCGGGGTGTGGTCTTGCTGGCCGCGGGAGAGACAGCCAGGATCGGACTACGCGAGGGCGCAGATCCGGTAGCTTTGCTGGAGGCCCGGCGCGTGCTTGGCTGCCCCTTGGAGGTCGAGCCGCTCACGCGCGCGGCTTTTGATCGTCAACTTAGCCAGAGCTATGCCAGCGATGGGCTGGCCTCCGCATCGGGCGCAGCCGATCTCGAGCGTAGCGTCGGCCTCGATAGCCTGGCCGAGGAAATCCTTCCGGCCGCGGATTTGCTGGATAGCCAGGATGATGCACCGATCATCCGCTTGATCAACGGCATGCTGGCCGAAGCGGCGCGGCTCGGGGCCTCCGATGTGCATATCGAGCCCTATGAGGCGACGCTGGTGGTGCGGTTTCGGGTAGACGGCGTGCTGCGCGAGGCGTTGAGCTTGCCGATCCGCATCGCGCCTTTGCTTGTCTCACGCGTGAAGGTCATGGCGCGGCTGGACATCGCGGAAAAGCGCTTGCCGCAAGATGGCCGGATCGGCGTGGCGCTGGGCGGCAAATCGCTGGATGTGCGCGTGTCGACCTTGCCCTCGCGGGCGGGGGAGCGTGTGGTGATGCGCTTGCTCGATAAGGATCAGGCCGGCTTGCCCATGGATGCTTTGGGCATGGCCCCTTGGCTTTTGTCCATGTTTGAGCAGGCGCTGAAGGATCCCAACGGCATCATTTTGGTGACGGGGCCGACGGGATCGGGCAAGACCACCACGCTCTATGCCGGCCTTGGCGCGCTGAATGACCATTCGCGCAATATCTTGACTATCGAAGATCCGGTCGAATACGCCATGGACGGCGTGGGGCAAACCCAGGTCAATCCCAAGGTTGGCATGACCTTCGCGGCCGGCCTGCGCGCCATTTTGCGCCAGGATCCCGATGTCGTCATGGTCGGGGAAATTCGCGATACCGAAACAGCGCAGATCGCGGTGCAAGCCAGCCTGACAGGGCATTTGGTGCTGTCCACTGTGCACACCAATGATGCGCTGGGCGCGATCACCCGCTTGCGGGATATGGGCGTGGAGCCGTTTCTGCTTGCGTCCACCCTGCGCTTGATCATGGCGCAGCGTTTGGTGCGCCGTTTGTGCCCGAGCTGCCGGCGGGCCGAGCCGGCGGATGAGGGCGCGGCGCGGCTGATCGGCATCCCGGCCGGCACGATCATTTATCGCGCCCAAGGCTGCGAGGCCTGCAGTCAAAGCGGCTATGTTGGGCGCATGGGTGTTTATGAGGTCGTGCGGGTGGATGATCGCTTGCGCCGCTTGATCGGTGAAAATGCCGATGAGCAAGAAATGGCCAAGGTTGCGTTCGCGCAGGGCGGCAATCTTGCGGGCGCTGCGCGCGCTTTCGTGCTCGATGGCGTCACCACGGTGGAGGAAGCCGTCCGCGTCACCCGCCAGGAAAGAGCCGACAATGGCGGCGTTTGAGTATTTGGCCCTGGATCTGGCTGGCAAAGAGCGCACGGGTTCGCTCGCGGCGGATAATGAGGATGACGCGCGCGCGCGCTTGGCGCGGCGCAATCTCTCTGCCGTACGCCTGCAGCCCAGCACGAGCGCCGCCAAGTCCGAAGGGGCGGGCCTCTTTGGGGTGCGCCTTAGCGTCAAGGCTTTGACCTTGGTGACCCGCCAGCTGGCGACGCTCGTGTCGGTTGCGCCGCTGGAGGAGGCTTTGCGCACTATCGCGGTGCAAGCGGAGGATCGCCCCACCCGTCAAGTTTTGACGGCGGTGCATGTGGCGGTGTTGGAAGGCTATCGTCTATCCGAAGCCATGGCGCGCCGCAAAGAGAGCTTTCCCGCGCTGTACCGCGCCATGATCGCTTCGGGTGAAGGCGTTGGGGCCTTGCCCGCCATCCTTGAGCGCCTCGCCGATTTGTTGGAGCGCCAGGAATCGGTGCGTGGCAAGGTGATCGGCGCGCTGGTTTATCCCGCCATGCTGTGCGTCACTGCCATTGTGGTAGTGATTTCGCTGATGATTTTCGTTGTGCCCAAATTGGTGGAGCAATTCGATACCATCGGGCAGGCTTTGCCCTTGCTGACGCGCATCGTCATTGGAATCTCCGATTTTCTGCGCATGTTCGGGATCTATGGCCTGGCGGCGGGTGCGATCGGCATATTGGTGTTCGCGCAGGCTTTGCAGGCACAGGGGTTTCGCGCCGGCGTTGACCGGGTGATCCTGGGCCTGCCGCTGATCGGGCGGCTGACGCGCGATTTGCACGCCGCGCGCTTGGCGCGCACTTTGGCCTCGATGACAGCTTCTGGCCTGCCCATTTTGGAGGGCCTGATGATCACCGCCCGCACCGTGGACAATCAGGTGCTCAAAGGCGCAGTAACCGATATGGCCAATGCTATCCGCGAAGGCGGCAGCCTCTCTACCGCCATGAAGCGCACCAAGGTGTTTCCCGCCATCCTGGTTTACATGACCGCCAGCGGTGAAAACAGTGGCAAGCTGGAATCCATGCTGGAACGCGCGGCAGATTATCTGGAGCGGGAATTCAACACCTTCACCTCTGCAGCGCTGGCCTTGCTTGAGCCGGTGATCATCGTGATCATGGGCGGGGTGGTGGCGCTGATCGTGCTCTCCATCCTGCTGCCCATCTTGCAGCTGAACACATTGGCCCTGGGGTAAAAGATGCAAACTTTGGCAAAGCAGCGGCGCGGCGCGGTGCCAGGCAATGGCTTCACTTTGGTGGAGCTGCTGGTGGTGCTGGTGATTTTGGGCCTGTTGGCGACCGTGGTGGCCATCAATGTGCTGCCGAGCCAAGCGCGCGCCCTGAAGGAAAAGGCCCGGGCCGATGTGGCGGTGCTGGAGCAAGCGCTGGAAACGTACCGCGTCGAGCTGTTCGCTTTCCCGCTGACCGAGCAGGGCTTGGATGCGCTGACGCGCGCGCCTGCCGGCCTCAACAATCCCGAGCGTTACCGTGAGGGCGGCTATATCCGGCGCCTGCCCAAGGATCCTTGGGGTAATCCCTACCAATATCGCAATCCCGGCCAAGATGGCCGCCCCTTTGATGTCTTTTCCTTTGGCGCGGACGGGCGCCCCGGAGGGGAGGGCGATGACACCGATATCGGCAATTGGGGCTAAGCGGTCCGCCGGCTTTACGCTGGTGGAATTGCTGATCGTGCTGGCCATTCTGGCCGCCGCAGCCGCCACCGTGGTGCTAACCTTGCCCGACGCGCGCGGCCAATTGCGTCGTCAGGCGGAGCGCTTCGCGGCGCGTTTGCAGCATGCGGAACAAGAGGCCGTATTGAGCAATCGGCGCATCGCGGTGCGGGTGGATGCCAAGGGCTATGGCTTTCGCGTGCAGCATGCGGGGCAATGGCAGCCGCTGGAGGCCCCCGGGCTTGAAAGCGCAGTCTGGGATGCGGACGTCGCCCCGGTGTTTCAGCAGGAAAGCGCGCTGACCGCGCGCTTTGATCCGGCGGGTTTGGCCGAGCCGATGCGCCTGGTGCTGACGCTGGAGGGGGAGCGGGTGGCGGTGGTGCTTGAGCCATCGGGCAAGATCAAGGTGGAAAATGAAACAGGCCCCTGATCATCCCCGCCGCCCCTCGGGCTTCACCCTGGTGGAAATGCTGGTGGCGCTGGCCGTGTTCAGCCTGGCGGCCTTGGCCATGCTCAATTTGATGGGACAGAATCTGCGCACCGCCGCCATTTTGGAAGAAAGCGTGATGGCCTCGATCATCGCCGAAAACCGCGCGGTCGAGGCGCTGTTGGCGACCTCTTCGCCGGTCGCGGGCGTGCAAACCGGCGAGGAAGAGGCAAGCGGGCATGTCTGGCAATGGGAGCGCACGATTCTGGCCACTGATCGCCCCGAGATTTTCCGCGTGGACATTCGCGTGCGGGTGGATGGGCGCCAGCAAGTGGCGGCGCAAACCTCCTTGTTTCGGGGCACGAAATGAAACGCGCCGGCTTCACCTTGGTGGAATTGCTGGTGGCCTTGAGCATTTTTGCGCTGCTGGCTGGCGGCGGTGTGATCTTGATGCGCCAAACCCTGGATGGGCATGACATCGCCTCCCGGCGGCTGGAGCGCGTGGGCGAATTGCAGCGGGCGCGGGCGCTGTTGCAAACCGATCTGAGCCAGATCGCCCGCCGGCGCACCCGCGCGGTGGATGGCGTCGAGGCGCGCGATGCCTTCTTCGGCACCGAAACTGGCACCAATGGGCCGCTTTTGGCGTTTGTCCGGCGTGGCTGGGAAAATGTGGACGGGGAGGGGCGCTCGTCTTTGCAATATGTCGAATACCGTGTGGTGGAACAGCGGCTGGAGCGGCGCTATCGGCGCTTGCTGGATGGGGCCGCTTTGTCCGTCCCGCAAATCGTGTTGTCCGATGTCTCGGAGCTGCGGCTTGCCTATTTGAGCAAAGAGCAATGGATCCCGATCTGGAGCAATGCGCTGCGCGATGGCCAGCCCCGGGCCGTGCGTCTCGATGTCACCCTGCCCGGCTTTGGCCATGTGCAGCAATTGTTTTTGACCCCGGGCCTTGAGCCATGAAGCGCCCGGCCGAGCATGAGCGCGGCGTGGCTTTGCTGGTGGTGCTGCTGCTGGTCGCCTTCATGGCCACGCTTGCTGTGGCGGTGCTGGATGATATTCGCTTTGGGCAGCGCCGGGTGGTCAATGCGCGCAGCGCGGATCAGGCCCGCTGGTACGCTTTGGGGGCGGAATCGCTGGCCCGCGCGCAGATCGGGCAGTTATTGACCGCCCAGCCGGATCGGCTGACCCTGGCGGGCAATTGGAACGGGCGCATTTTTCGCTTTCCGGTGGATGGCGGCGCGATCAGCGTGCGCGTGCGCGATGGCACCACGTGCTTTAATCTCAACAGTTTGGTGACGGGTGCTGCGGTGCTGGAGCCGCGCGCGATTGGCCAGCGCCAGTTTGCGGCCTTGCTGCGCGCGCTGGATGTGCCAGAAACCGAGGCGATTGGGCTCGTTGCCGCGGTCACTGACTGGATCGATACCGATCAGGAAACCTCGGCGCTCGGTGCGGAAGATCGCGATTATCAGGCGCTGGTGCCGCCTTACCGCACGTCGGGGCGGCTGCTCAGTGAAGTCAGCGAATTGCGCGCCATCCGCTCCATGACGCCTGCACTCTATGCCAAGCTGCGCCCCTATGTGTGCGCGCTGCCCACCAGTGAGCTATCGCCGATCAATGTGAATACGCTGGGCCCAGACCAGCTGCCCGTGCTGGCTGCCCTGGTGGAGAACAAATTGGGGCTGGGGCAGCTGGCGCTGTTGCTGCGCGATCGCCCGGCGCTGGGCTGGACCAGCAAATCCGAGTTCTGGAGCGAAGCCTTGCTGCGTGATGTGCCGGTGGAGACGGAGTCTAAAGCCCAAATCGCGTTGACGACTCGCTTTTTCTCGCTGGAGGCGCTTGTTGTATACGGGGAAACCGAAACCGTGCTGAGCAGCCTGATCGAGGTCTTGCCCGGGGCGCGGCTAAAGATGTTGGATCGGCGTTGGACTCGCGAGGAATAGACGTGCGCGTGTTGTTTGTGGGGGCAGATCGAGACGCTTGGCCCAGTTTGTTGCTGGACGGGGCGGGGCGCGTGGTCGCTCAAAGCATGCATGGGATTGAGCCTCCCGGCGCGGCGGAGCCCGTGCTGCTGGTGGCCCCCGGCGTGGACGTGACCGCGCACTGGGCGAATATCGAGGCGCGCAGCGAGGCACAGGCCCGCGCCGCCGCCTTTTTCGCGTTAGAGGATCAGCTTGGCGGGGCCAAGGATACTCAGCATTTGGTGCTGGGGCCGGCTGTGGCAGGGCTCGACCGGCTGGCCTTGGTGGCCGCCAAAGACAGCGTCGAGGCCTGGCTGGAAGGCGCGCGGGCGCGCGGCTTCGAAGCCCACGCTTTGGTACCCGATTATCTCTTGCTGCCCGAGCCGGAGGGGGATGGTGCCGTCGGCGTGAAGATGGGAGCGCTGCTGGTGGTGCGGGCCCGCAAACTGGCCTTCGCCGCGGAGCCGGCGCTGGCCCGCCAGGCGCTGGGCACGCGCGCTTTGCGCATGGTGGAAGATCCAAGCCAGGCGCAGGCCATGATCGCGCGCAGCGCCTTGGCTCCCCTCGAAGTGGACATGCTGCAATGGCAGTTTGCGCGCAAAAAGCCGCGCGCGGCGCAGAGCGATCGGCCATCGCCGCTGCTGCTCGCCGGGCTGATTGGTGCCTTGGCGCTGTTGGTGCCGGCACCGGATTGGGCCGCCAGCGTGCGGTATGATCTCTCAGCAAAAGCGGCACAGACGCGCGCCGCCGCTTTGGTCAAGCAGATCGCGCCGGATGCGCCCTCTTCGCTCGATCCGGTCTCTTTGGTGCGGGCGCGCTTGCAGGCGGGCGCTGCCCCGCACGTGGCCGGCTTCGCTGCCATCAGCGCCAGTCTGTTTGCGGCGATCGAGCAGGTCAATAATGTACAATTGGATAGCCTAGCCTATGCGCCCGATGGCGCGCTGCGCGCCACGCTGACCTATGGGGCGTTTAGCGATGTCGAGGTGCTGCGCGCGGCGCTGGCCCAAACTGGCCTGGTGCTGGAAGAAGGTGCCGCGACCAATCGCGATGACCGTTTCAGCGTGGATGTCCGGATCAGGAGCGCCTCATGATGCAGACGCTGAAAAGCTTGTTGGAGCTTTGGCATGCCCGCGCCCCGCGTGAGCAAAAGCTGCTGGCCGTGCTCGGCGTGCTGCTGGCCGGGCTTGGCTATTGGCTGCTTGTGCTGGCACCCGCGCGGGCGGCGGCGCAAGCGGCCCAGGTCCGCTTCGTGGCCGCCTCTGCTAGCCTGCTGGAAGTCGAGGCAGGAATGGCCCAGCTCTTGGGCAGGTCCGCGGTGCCGGCGCGCGTCAATGGCGGCTCTTTGCGGGCGCAATTGGCCCAGAGCGCGCAGGCGGCGGGGCTGAAAATCACGCGCGTGCAACCCGATAGCGATGGGGCGGTGGCCATTTGGCTGGAACCGGCCCCGGCCGGGACCGTGCTCGCCTGGATGGGCGGGCTTTATCGGGAAAAGGGCATCGCCGTGAAGCGGCTGACGCTGGCCAAAGGCGAAGCGGGCTTGACCCAGGCGCAGGTCGCCTTCAGCGCACCGGCGGCCAAATGATGCGCCGTTTGTTTGCCTTCCTGCTGCTCGGGGCTTTGGTCTTTGTCCTGGCCGGGCTGGCGCTGCTGCCCATGCGGGTGGTGCTGGCGGCGGCGCGGCTCGATCGTGCGGGCCTGTCCGCTGGCCATGTGACTGGCTCGGTTTGGGGCGCGAAATTGAGCGAGGCGCGTTTTCGCGGGGCGGCGCTGGGCACGCTCCGCCTTGGTCTTGCCCCCGCCGCTTTGCTGACCGGCTCTGTGCAGCTGCAGTTTTCCACCCAAGGCGCGGGTGAGGCCAGCGGCGTGGGCCGGCTGCTGCTGCGCGCGCCTGGGCTGGCGCAGGTGAATGCAACCGTGCCGCTGAGCGGCTTCAGCACGCCCATCCCGCTGCGCGGCAGTTTGCGTTTTGTGGGCGTATCCTTTCGCTTTGCCAAGGGGCGCTGTGTGGGCGCGGCCGGGCGCATCAGTACCGATGCCTTGAGCGCCAGCGCCGCCAGCTTGGGCTGGCAGGGCCCGGATCTCGAAGGCCCGGTGACCTGCGTTGGCAACGCCGCCATCGCCAATTTGGTGGGGGAGCGCGAAGGCGTGCAGGTGCAGGCGCGGCTGGCGCTCGATGCTGGTGGGATGTTAAAGCTGGACAGCAGCGCAGCAGGGCTCGATGCGGCGGGGCAGGCGGCGCTGGGCGCGGCCGGTTTTGTTCAGGGCCCCGATGGCTGGACGCGAACAGATCAAGGGCGATTGTAATGCGCAGCACGTGGCTTGCCTTGGCGATCAGCGCCGCCGTGCTGCTTAGCGCCTGTTCGTCCGGCAGCGGAGGGCAGCAGCGGTCGCAGGCCGCGCCCAAGCGCTCGGTGGGGGCTTTGGCCCTGCAGGAAGTGGCACCGCAGCGCCTGAGCGAGGGCCAGTGCGCGTTGGTGCTATGGACGCGGGTGCAGCCGCCGCGACGCGTCCTGGTCGCTTTCAGCGATCCCACCGTGGCGCGGGTGCAAATCGCCGGCAAAACCGTGGATTTGCCGCAGACGGTGCGCAGCGGCGAGATCGTTTATGGCCACGCGCCGCGCCAAACCTTTGAGGGCAATGGCATCGCCATCTCGTTCAACCTGGAATTTGATCAGCGCAGTGGGCTGGTCGGTGGCGCGATTGCTCCGAACGGAACGCTGGAGATGCGCACCAAAGGGGGCTGGAGCGCGATTTCGCCGGTGGCCGGGCTGGTTGCGTGCCAACCCGCCGATGGGGCCAATCCCTAGCGCGCGTTGGTACGGAAAACCGGACTCCACTTTTCCCGAATGCTCTAGAGCCCTGCGCTGTTCCAGCGTCGTCATAGGCCTAGCAGGCTGTTGAAGAACTCCCGCGAGCCGCGATGCGAAGCCGATTTTGCGCTTTCGGGCAGGAGAGGCCCAGTTCGCGTAGCGGTGCTACGGGGGCTGGGACACGACGAACCCGAAGCCGAAAT
>JAKFWI010000074.1 GCA_021731965.1 Hyphomonadaceae bacterium
AACCGGGCGCATGGGCGGGCCGGGTCGGCGCGAGATTGGCCATGGCAAATTGGCGTGGCGGGCCTTGCAGGCCGTCTTGCCGGCGCAAGCGCAATTTCCCTACACGGTGCGGATCGTTTCGGAAATCCTGGAATCCAATGGCTCATCCTCGATGGCCACGGTGTGCGGCGCGTCGCTGGCGATGATGGATGCCGGGGTGCCACTGGCGCGCCCGGTGGCCGGCGTGGCCATGGGCCTGATCCTGGAGGATTACGGCTTTGAGGTGCTCACCGACATCCTTGGTGACGAAGATCATCTCGGCGACATGGATTTTAAGGTGGCCGGCACCGAGCTGGGCATCACCTCCTTGCAAATGGATATCAAGATTGCGGGGATCACCGAAGAGATCATGAAAGTGGCGCTAGAGCGCGCGCATGCGGGGCGTATGCACATTCTTGCGGAAATGAACAGGGCCTTGCCCGAAGCACGCGGTCAATTGGGCGCAAATGCGCCGCGCATTGTGCAGATCAGCGTGCCCACCGACAAAATCCGCGAAATCATCGGCTCGGGTGGTAAAACCATCCGCGAAATCACCGAAAAGACGCAGACCAAAGTCGATATCAATGATGATGGCACGGTGCGGATTGCCTCGCCCAACAATGCCAATATCGAAGCGGCGATCAAATGGATCAAGTCTTTGACGAGTGAGCCGGAAGTCGGGGCCATCTATGAAGGCACCGTGGTGAAGGTCGTGGAATTTGGGGCCTTCGTGAACTTCTTTGGGGCCAAGGATGGCCTGGTGCATGTCAGCCAATTGCGGGCGGGGGAGAGGGTCAATTCCCCCGGCGAAGTGGTCAAGGAAGGCGACAAGGTCAAAGTGAAGCTGATGGGCTTCGATGATCGCGGCAAGACGCGCCTGTCTATGAAGGTGGTTGACCAGGCCACCGGCGCGGATCTTTCCGCGGAAATGGGCGAAGAGGCGGAAGATCATGGGGGCGGCGGCGGTGGTGAGCGGCGCGAGCGCCGGCCGCGCCCGGAGCGGCGCCCCCGCCGAGACGATTGAGGCAAAGCGCGTGGGGCGGCGATCTGCTCGTCGCCCCCGTTCAGCGCGGATTGAGAGGCGAGCGTGGCGCGTGCTTTGATCCCGCGGCTGCGGGCTTGGCTATTTGACGACGCGATCCCGGTGTGGATCGTGCAGGGCATGGATCGTGTTCACGGCGGGCCGGTAGAGAGCCTAGATCTTGCCGGGCGCGGGCCCTCCGGTGCGCTGTTCAAGCGCTCACGCGTTTGCGCCCGCCAGATTTATGTCATGAGCCATGCCGCTTTGCTGCTGCAGCAGGAGCCTGGCCGCGCGGCGCAAGCCAAAGCTGCGCTGGAGGCGGCGGTTTCCTTATTCGACTATTATCGCCAAGTGATGTGGCAGGGGCCGGACGAGGGCTGGCTGCGCACCGTGACGCTTGAGGGCACGCCGCTGGATTCGACGCCTGATCTGTATGACTACGCCTTTGCGCTGTTCGCTTTGGGCTGGCTGCACCGCGCCGCGCAGGACAAGCGGGCGCTGGAATTGGCGGACATGACCCTGGACTTGCTGGAGGCGCGCTTTCGTCACCCGAGCGGCCTTGGCTTTCATCACGAATTGCCCGCAACGCTGCCGCGCCAGCAAAACCCGCATATGCATTTGTGCGAGGCCGCTTTGGTTCTGGCGCAGCAAGGGGCCCCGCGCTTCGCCGCTCTGGCGGATGAGCTAAGCGCTTTGCTCACACAGCATTTGGTGCGCATGCCAAGCGGGGTATTGCCCGAGTTTTTCGACGCCGATTGGCAGCCCATCGCCGGTGAGGCTGGCAGGCGCGTGGAGCCAGGCCATCAATTTGAGTGGGCCTGGATTTTGGCGCAGCACCAAAAGCAGCGGGGCGTGGATCACCGGCAGGTTATCCAGGCTTTGGTGCAGTGGGCGGAGGGCTACGGCGTTGATGCGGCGACGCAGGTGACATTCAACGCTGTGCGTGACGACACGGCGCTGATAGATCGCGGTTCGCGCACCTGGCCCAATACCGAGAGGATGAAGGGCTGGCTGGGGGCCTATGAGACACTCGGGCTGGATCCTTGGCACGCCGTGGAAGGCAGCGCCACGCTCTTGCTGGAGCGCTATCTCGGCACCGCCCAGCGCGGGATGTGGATCGATACGTTTGACGCGCGCGGCGCGCCAGTCGCCACCACGATCCCTACCTCCACGCTTTATCACGTGTTTTTGGCCTTCGCAGAAACGCTGCGGGTGGCGGGGGAGTCTAGGCCTAGTCCGCAGCCAGGAACAGTGTGACGCGGTTTTTTGGATAAAACGGGGTTTATTATGCGTGTAGAGCGGATCCCGGCTTGAGCCAAATCAGGCGAGATCGCGCGCGATCTCGCGAAAACAGCGTCTCATTTTTCGGGAACGGGGCCAAACAGGCGTGGATTGAGCCAAGCGAGGCACTTGCGCGCGTCCGCATCTTGCGCTTCGGGCGGGGTGACCACCGCGAAATCCAGAGCGCTATCGATCGGGGAGGGCGCGCGCGTGGCCGGCAGGCCGGCGATCAGCAACGGGATCAAAGTGCGGGCCTTGGCGGCGTTGGCGTGCATGCAGGCCAGGATTTGCGCCACATCGACGCCCGCTTCGGCATCGCGCCAGCTATCGTAATCGGTGACCATGGCGATGGTGGCGTAAGGCAGTTCTGCCTCGCGCGCCAGTTTGGCCTCGGGCATGTTGGTCATGCCGATCACGTCGCAGCCCCATTGGCGGTAAAGCCGGCTTTCCGCGCGCGTCGAGAAGTGTGGGCCCTCCATGGCCAGATAGACGCCGCCTTCACTCACCATGGCTCCCGCTTGGCGCGCTGCCGCGCCCGCCAAGGCCGACAGACGCGGGCAAATGGGATCGGCCAGCGAAACATGCGCGACAACGCCTTGATCAAAAAAGCTGGTCTTGCGCAAACGGGTGCGATCGATGAATTGATCGACCAACACAAAACTGCCCGGCGGCAGATGTTCCCTTAGGGAGCCAACCGCTGAAATAGACAGAATATCCGTGCAGCCAGCCTGTTTCAGGGCGGCGATGTTGGCGCGGTAATTCACCTGGCTGGGTGCGATGGCGTGGCCGGCACCGTGACGGCTGAGGAAGCACAGCTCAATGCCCCCAATGCGCCCGCTGATCAGCGGCCCCGAAGGCGCGCCCCAAGGGGTTTCGGCGGCTGAAGCGCTGCGCGCCTCCAGGCCCTCAAGATCGCTGAGCCCGGATCCGCCGATAATGCCGATTTTCCAGGATTGGGTCATGGCTGCTCCCGGTCATGATGCGGCTTGGGTTCGGGAGCCTGGATCGACCTATCCGACCCCATCCATGCAGCTCCAATGTGGGGTCCTTTTCAAGGGGCAAAGTGCATGTCCGGTAATTCCACCAATCTCCAGCTTCCCTATCTTTCACCAGCGCAGGCGCAAAAGCATGTGACCGTGAACGAAAGCCTACGCCGGCTCGACGCTTTGGTGCAGCTGGCCGCGGTTTCCGCCACCACCACCGCCCAGCCCGCCTCGCCGGCCGATGGGGCGGTCTATATCCTGCCCGCCAGCAAGACCGGCGCGGCCTGGGGCGCGATGGCCACCGGCGCTTTGGCCTATTACCGCGATGGCGCGTGGGAGCAAATCGCCCCGCGCGAAGGCTGGCGCGCCTATGTGCAGGACAGCGACCAAATCCAGGTTTACACCGGCACGGCCTGGAGCCAATCGGCGCTGCGCTCCGCGCTCGGCATCGGCAATGCCGATCTGCTTTTCAGCGGCTATCGGAACATCTCGTTCCCGACCGGCAACAGCGCGGGCTATGTCTCGGGGCGCTATGATTGGGCCAATCGGTTTCATGACCATTTGCTGATGTCGTGCAACTATGTTCCTGCCTTGGCTGACGCGGGTTTCGCCGGCGGAACCATCCCCCGCGTGGAGCTTGGGACGGCATTGATAGAAGTGCGCGGATCCGTTGCCAGTCCAGGGTTGATTGGATTTTGGATTGGGGCCGTCAACACGGCACCAAGTCGCCGCGTCATTGTCACCAACGATCAGCTCTCTCCAGAGATAGACAATTCGATGGTTCTGGGCCGAAGCAGCGGTCGATGGTCCAGCGTCTATGCTGTGACAGGCACCATCAACACGTCTGACGCGCGCGAGAAAACCACGATCACGCCGCTTAGCGAAGCGCTGGGCCGCGTGGCCGCACGCATCAAGGCGGGCATTGGGGCGTTCCAATGGCTAGAGGCGATAGAGCGCAAAGGCACGGATCGCGCGCGCATCCACATCGGCGTGACGGCGCAGGCGGTGGAGGCCGCCTTCGAGGCCGAAGGGCTGGACCCGCGCCGCTACGCGCTGTTTTGCGAAGATGTGCTCACCGAGGAGGTTGAGATCGAGCCGCCCCGCTTCGATGCGGAAGGCAAGATCGCCTCCCCAGGTCGATCCGAGACGCGCCCCATTCTGGAGCCGGACGGCACCCCCAAAACGCGCAAGGGCGTGCGCAGCGATCAGTTGTTTTGGCTGTTGCTGGCCGGCGGCCCTTGAAGGCGCATTACACGCGATAACGCGCGCGGTACCAATCCACGAAATCACGCAAGCCGGCTTCGATCCCCATCTTGGGCATAAACCCAAAGCGCGCATTGGCCGCCGAAATATCGGCAAAGGTCTCGGTGACATCGCCCGGTGGCGCGGCGCCGAAGCGGCGCTCCGCGACGCGCCCGGTAATGCCCTCCAGAATTTCGATCAGCGCGTCGATCCGGATCGGCTTGGCATTGCCCAGATTGTACACGGCATGCGGCACCGCGCCCGTGGGCGGCAAATCCAACAAGGTTAGGATCGCTGGCGCGATATCACTGATATGGGTTAAATCACGCGACATCGCCCCGCCGCCAAACACATTGATGATTTGGCCCCGCAGCAGGCGCTCGGTGAAAATCCAATAGGCCATGTCGGGGCGGCCCCAGGCACCATAAACGCTAAAAAAGCGCATGCCTGTCTGGGCGATGCCAAACACCCGCGCATAGCTCTCGCTCATCAATTCGCAGGCGCGCTTGGTGGCGGCATAGAGCGAGGCTGGCGCATCACAGCGATCATCCTCTCGAAAGGGCCCGGCCCGATCGCCATAGACGGATGACGAGGAGGCATAGACGAAATGCTGCAGATTGGGCGCAAAGCGCGCCGCTTCCAGCATGGATAAATGCCCCGCCAGATTGGAATGCCCGAACGCGAAGGGCTGCTCCAGTGAATGGCGCACGCCGGCCTGCGCCGCCAAATGCACCATGTGGGTGACGGCACCAAGTTCGACGCTGGCCCGCAAAGCGGCCACATCAGCGATATCAAGCTGAATGAAGCGAAAGCGTGAAAAGCCGCTTAAGCTGGCCAAGCGATCCTGCTTCAGCACGGGATCATAATAAGCGTTTAGGCAGTCGATTCCGAGCACATCGCCGCCCGCCTTCAGCAGCGCTTCGCACACCTGACGCCCGATGAAGCCGGCCGCGCCGGTGACCAGGATCATAGCGTGAGAATCATCAAAACTTGCACCGAAACCTCTCGCCTGTTCGCTTAGCTGAAGAGTGCGACGATGCAAAGTGCGGCAGCTTTGTCGCGGTGGTGCGCGCGCGTGCGTGCGCGCTTCGATCCGGCATCGACGGGGTTGGGCTGAGCGGCTATCTCTCTATCTCAGGGAGAGCAAAGCGGGCGTAGAGACAAAGTCCAATCGATTGAACGGCGCGCTTGGAAAAGCATTGGGCGGCAAGTCATCAGCCGGGGAGTTTTGTCGTTATGCGTATTCTCCACGTGGTCGCCGGGCCAGCAGACGGGCGCGCGCGCGCGATGCTGGCGGACGGCGCGGCGGCGTTAAGCGATACCGGCCTGGAGCAACGTGTGCTGGCCCCGCCAGATTGCGCCAGCATGCTTGAGAAATTGCGCCAAGCCGGTGTTGGCGTCGCGTACGCACCCTTCGATCCGGTATGGCGGGCACCGACGCGCAAAGCGCTTGGTAGTGAGATCACCCAATTTGAGCCGCACGTGATCCAGTATTGGGGCGGGCGGGCCGCCCGCTTTGCCGCCGCGCGCCAAAAAGGCCGCAGCCTGTTGTGGCACCCAGGCTATACCAAATCGGCGCGGATCAAATCCTGCCAATGGCATTGCGCGCCTTCGCCCAATATCGCCGATCATGTGCGGGCCATGGGGATAGATGCGTCGCGCGTGGTGGCGTGGAATGCCTTCGTGCCAACCCATGATGGCCCATCGGCGGAGCGCGTCAGCTGGAAAACCCCCGAAAATGCGCCGGTGGTGCTGTGTCTGGCGCGGCTGCACGTCAAGCAGGGGCTCGATGTGCTGCTGCGCGCGCTGGTGCGGCTTGAGGGCGTGCACGCTTGGCTGGCCGGGGACGGCCCAGACGAAGCGGATTTGCGCGCGTTGGCCGCCGCCTTGGGGCTCAAGCAGCGGGCCCACTTCCTCGGCAAAGACGCCAACCGCTCCGCGCTGTTGGCGCAATGCGATGTCATCGCTGTTCCGGCACGCGAAGACCCGTTGGGCTTTGGCGTATTGGAGGCCTGGGCGGCCAAGCGCCCGGTGGTCGCGGCGAAGGCCGATGGGCCCGCGGCCATTGTCACCCACGAGCGCGACGGGTTGCTGGTGGCGTGCGGCGATGAGGCGGCGTTGGCGCAGGGGTTGCGCCGGGCGCTGGAGGATGGCGAATTGGCCATGAATTTGATCGCCAACGGTGCGCGCCGCTTCGCCAAGGGCCATACCCAGAGCGCCTTTACCCGCACCGCTTTGAGCCTCTATGAGCGCGTTGATCGCGCGGCGCGGGTGCGCTCAAAGACGGCGGCGCTGGCGGAGCCCCACGAGACGTAAGCGCGGGTAATCCCCGCATCGCCAAGGCGCGTCAGCGCCGCGTCAAGGCTCTCGCCAGGGGCGAGCACGAGCTCGGCGTCGTAGCCGTCGGGCGAATCCGCAATATCTACAAAGGGTTGACCCGTTCGCACGCGGGTGAAAAAGCCGATATTCAGCGCCTCAGCTGCGGCTTGTGCCAGGCCAAATTCGATGGCGATCCCGGCAGCGCGCAGCCTATCGAGGCCCGCGCCCGCGGCGTAGGGGTGGGGATCGGCGCAGGCGATCAGCACCCGGGCGGGCCGCGCCGCGATCAGAAATTCTGCGCAGCTCAGGCCGCCATCGCTGCGTTTGGCGCACGGCTCTAGCGTGACGAAGATATCAGCGCCGGTGGCGGCGTCGCCGGCTTCGCGCAGCGCCAGCTGTTCGGCATGCGGGCGCCCACCATCGGCCGTTGCGCCTTCGCCGCACACGCGCGCATCGCGCACGATCACGCAGCCAACGGCCGGATTGGGGGCCACCCGGCCGAGCTGTGCCCCCGCGAGCGCCAAGGCGCGGCGCATGAACAGAAGATCGAGCCCGCTCATCCGGCGAGTGGCAAAGCGGGCAAGGGCTGCGCCCGCTTGGGGTCCAGATAGCGTGCGGCCTGCACGCGCATATCGGCGGCGATGTCCAGCAGCAAGGGATTGCCGGTGGGGATTTCCAGCGCGATGACGGCCTCGTCGCTGAGGCCCATCAGGCGCTTGACGATGGCGCGCAGCGAATTGCCGTGGGCCACGATCAGCAGAGTACACCCGGACTGCACGGCGGGCACCAAGACGCCGTCATAATAGGGCGCGACGCGCTCCAGCGTGGTTTTCAGCGATTCCGTGGTGGGGATGTGCGCAACCTGCGCGTAGCGGCGATCCGCTTCAAAGGCATAGGCATTGCCGGGCTCCAGCGGCGGGGGCGGGATGTCGAAGCTGCGGCGCCAGATATGCACCTGCGCTTCGCCGTGCAGTTTGGCGGTCTGCGCCTTGTCCAGCCCGGTCAGGGCCCCATAATGGCGCTCATTCAGCCGCCAATCCTTGATCAGCGGCAACCAGGCTTCGCCGAGCGCTTCTATAGCCAGATTGGCGGTGCGAATGGCGCGGGTCAGCACCGAGGTGTGGACACTATCCAAGGCGATGGCGCTGTCGTGCAGCAAGGTGCCGGCATGGCGCGCCTGGCTTTCCCCCTCGGGCGTTAGATCCACATCCACCCAGCCGGTGAAGCGGTTTTCCAGATTCCACTGGCTCTGGCCATGACGCAACAAAGCCAAACTGGCCATAATATTCCCCTTGTCCAAGCGCTGCAGTTGTCGACTTGCGCGTGGTTCTGGTAAACCATGGCGCGCCGATATGGTAGCGGGGGAAGTCGAGACGCGATGCGGGGCCGATTGCGTACCTTGACCTCGGGCCTATGGTTTTACGGGCTGGTGGCGGTTTTGGCCGCGGAGCTGATCTTTTTCAGCTTGGGCAAGCCGCCCAAGCTGCTGCGTGCCAGTCCACAGGCGGGCATCGAAAGCGCGGGAGCGATCATGTTCGATGCCAATGCCTTGCAGTTTGTGGCGTCGCGCGGGGTTGAGGCCTATGTCCCACGTGCTCGCAACGGTCGGCCTTTGGCATTGCGTTTGGCGGCGCGGCAAGGGGCCAGCGAAGAGACCGGTGCGCGCCTGGAGCTCACGCCCGAACTGACGGCCGCCAGCGCCGGCAAGCGTGTGCATCTTGAGGTGATGGTCAAGCCGTTGCAGGCGACAGCCGCCGTGGCGCTGTCTTTGCGCCTTGAAGGGGATGGGCCCGGCGCCTGGACCCAAGCCGCGATGTCGGAGGCAGCCGCCGTGCGCCTGATCTATGATTTTGCGCCCCTGCCTGAAGGTGTACGCGCCATTTGGTTCCGGCCCATCACGCCGGAACGCGCCGATTTCGCTTTTGGCGCGCAGATCCAGAGCGTGGAAATGACGATCTTCCCACCAGCCCATTCAAAATGATTGATAGCCGGCGTAGCGGGCGCGTAAGTTGTTTCGCCGTCTAGCAGCACGCGGTGCGTCGCCAGTATTAGACGCTGGCCAAAAAATGGGAAAAGCGTTTCGCGATGCCCACAAATCGACCAGAAGACCAAACAAAAGCTAGGCGTTTCTTGTGGGCCAGCCCATCTTGTTCGCGATCGCGGGAATCGTGAACAAGCCGGGCGAGGCAAGCAAATAGGTAATTGAGATAAGGAACGTAAAAGCCCATGGGCCAAATACCGGCTGCGATACTCGCGCCCAATTCGTTTGAATTCGAAACCACGCCTTTGGTGAAGGCCACCGGGTTTAGGGAATACGATGCACGCTGGTGGTTTGGCGCGCCGGGCAGCGCCAAAACCCCCGAGCTTAACCTATTGGGTGTGCAGGCGCTGGGCCTTGGCCTTGGCCATGTGCTGCACGATATGGGCGTGCGTCCGCGTTTGGTGACCGGCCATGATTACCGCTTTTACTCCATGGGCATCAAGCAGGCGTTGATCCTGGGCCTGATCGAGGCGGGCATCGAGGTGCTGGATATCGGCCTTTGCCTGTCCCCAACCGCTTATTTCGCGCAGTTTGCGCTCGATGCGCCGGGTGTGGCCATGGTCACGGCCAGCCATAACGAGAATGGCTGGACGGGCGTGAAAATGGGGGCGGCCCCTCCGCTCACCTTCGGCCCCGATGAAATGGGCCGCCTGCGCGATATCGTGCTGACCGGGGCGGGCAAAGCGCGCAGCGGCGGCTCCTATACCCGGGTGGAGGGCCTGCGAGAGCGCTATCTTGACGATATCGCCAGCCGGGTGCGGTTGTCGCGGCCGATCCGCGTGGTCGCGGCCTGCGGCAATGGCACTGCGGGTGCCTTTGCGCCAGAGGCGCTGCGCCGCATCGGTGCCGAGGTGATCGAAATCGATTGCGAGCTGGATTGGCGCTTTCCCAAATACAATGCCAACCCGGAGGATCAAGCCATGCTGCACGCGATGGCCGATGCCGTGCGCGCCCATGGGGCCGAGCTGGCGCTTGGCTTTGATGGGGATGGCGATCGCTGCGGGGTGGTCGATGATACGGGCGACGAGATTTTCGCGGATAAGATCGGCCTGATGCTGGCCCGCGATTTGAGCGCCTCACACCCCAATGCGCGTTTTGTGGTGGATGTGAAATCCACCGGGCTTTACGCCACCGATCCGGTCTTGCGGGCCAACGGTGCGAGCGTGGATTATTACAAAACCGGCCATTCCTACATCAAGCGCCGCACGACGGAGCTGAACGCCTTGGCCGGCTTTGAGAAATCGGGGCATTTCTTTTTCCGTGCGCCGCTTGGGCTTGGCTATGATGATGGGCTGGTTTCGGGCTGCGCGGTGCTGGCTATGCTCGACCGGGCAGGCGGCAAGCGGCTGTCGCAGCTGCGTGCGGAGCTGCCGGTTTCCTTCACCTCCTTGACCATGTCGCCGCACTGCGACGACGAGGTGAAATATGGCATCGTCGATGCCGTGACGGCGCAGTATCAAGCCCAAGCTGGCGGGACGATCCTTGGCCGCAAGGTGCGCGATGTGAACACGGTGAATGGGGTGCGCGTGACGCTGGAGGATGGCTCCTGGCTGTTGGTGCGGGCATCGTCCAACAAGCCTGAACTTGTCGTGGTGGTGGAAAGCATGCGCAGCAATGAGGATATGCGCGCGCTTTTCCATGACGAGGTAAAACCACGCCTTGGTGCCTTCGCCGCGATCGGCGCCTATAATCAGGAGATTTGAGCCATGCGGGTTGCGGTGATCGGCTCGGGCTATGTGGGGCTCGTCTCGGGTGCGTGTTTTGCCGATTTCGGCCATGTGGTGACATGCGTCGATAAGGATGTACGCAAGATCGAGATGCTGCGCGCGGGGGATATCCCCATTTTTGAGCCGGGCCTTGATCATCTCGTGGCGCAGAATGTCAAAGAGGGGCGGCTGTTTTTCACGCTCGACGCGGCCGAGGCGATCAGAGAAGCCGACGCCATATTCATCGCGGTGGGCACGCCTTCGCGGCGCGGTGATGGCCATGCCGATCTCTCTTACGTTTATGCGGCCGCCAAGGAGATCGCGGAGCTGATGAGCGGCTATACCGTGATCGTCACGAAATCCACCGTGCCGGTGGGCACGGGCGACGAGGTGGAACGGATCATCCGCGAAACCCGGCCCGATGCGGATTTCGCGGTCGTTTCCAATCC
The DNA here is from genome assembly GCA_021731965.1 of Hyphomonadaceae bacterium. Taxonomy (GTDB): domain Bacteria; phylum Pseudomonadota; class Alphaproteobacteria; order Caulobacterales; family Aquidulcibacteraceae. Next base: position 11,061 of record JAKFWI010000074.1, read on the forward strand.
TGAGTTCTTGCGCGAAGGGGCTGCCATCAATGATTTCAAGCGCCCGGATCGGGTGGTGGTCGGCACCGATGATCCGCGCGCGCGCGAAGTCATGCAGGAATTGTATCGCCCGCTCTATTTGAACGAAACGCCGCTTCTGTTCACCAATCGCCGCACCAGTGAATTGACCAAATATGCGGCCAATGCCTTCTTGGCCATGAAGATCACGTTCATCAACGAAATCGCCGATGTGTGTGAGCGCACGGGCGCGGATGTGCAGCAAGTGGCGCGCGGCATTGGCCTCGATAACCGCATTGGCGGCAAATTCTTGAATGCTGGCCCCGGCTATGGCGGCTCCTGCTTTCCCAAGGATACCTTGGCGCTGGTGCGCACGGCGCAGGAGGCCGGCGCGCCGCTCCAATTGGTGGAGGCCACGGTGCGCGTCAATGATGCGCGCAAAAAGGCCATGTCCGATCGCATCGTCAAAGCGCTAAGCGGAGATGTGGCAGGAAAAACCGTCGCCATCCTGGGGCTGACGTTCAAACCCAACACCGATGACATGCGCGATGCGCCCGCTTTGGATATCATCAAGGCGCTGCAGGCGGGCGGGGCCAAGATTCGCGCCTTCGATCCCGAGGGCATGGAAGAGGCCGCCCATTTGTTGACCGATGTCGAATTCGTGGGCGGCCCCTATGAGGCGGTGGCCGGCGCGGATGCGGTGGCCATCATCACGGAATGGGATCAGTTCCGCGCGCTGGATCTGGGCCGCATCAAACAAGCCCTGAAGGCCCCGATCGTGATTGATCTGCGCAATATCTATAAGCCCGCTGAAATGCGCGCCTTGGGCTTTACCTATGTTAGCGTCGGGCGGGCCTGAGGCATTCCAGCGCCCTTCAAGGAGGTGCAGATGATCGCGCAATTCCAGGCGCAGGCGGCCAGGCTGAGCGGCCAGTCTCTGCGTTCGCTTTTCGATGCCGATCCGGCTCGCATGGCGCGCTTTAAATTGGACGCTGCGGGCCTCACTTTCGATTTTTCCAAACAGCGCTTGGATGGGAAGGCGCTCGATGCCGGGCTGGAGGCGGCGCGCGCGGCCGGTGTGGAAGCCTTCCGCGATGCCATGCGCGCTGGCGAAGCGGTCAATGCCACCGAGGGGCGCGCGGCCCAGCATATGGCTCTGCGGGGCAAGGAGAGCTTTTTCGCGCTGGGGCAGCCAGTTTCGCATGAAATCGCCGCGACGCGCGCGCGCATGCGCAGCTTCGCCGAGGCGGCGATCGCCGGTCAATTGGAGGGCTGGGAGGGAAGGCCGCTGCGCGCCATCGTGCATTTGGGCATTGGCGGCAGCGATCTGGGCCCCAAACTGGTGCTGGAGGCCTTGCGCCCCCTGCGCCGGCCCGATTTGGAGGTGCGCTTTGCCGCCAATATCGATGGCGCGGAAATCACGGATGCCCTCGCTGGCCTCGATCCGCGCGAAACGCTGGTCATCGTCGTCTCCAAAACGTTCACGACGCTGGAAACCCTGGCTAATGGCGCGGTGGCCCGTGCCTGGCTCGAGGCGGCCTTGGGGCCGGCCGCGGGGGCCCATTTGGTCGGCGTCAGCGCCGCGCCGCAGCGGGCAATCGCATGGGGCGTCAAGGAGGATCAGGTCTTCCCCTTCTGGGATTGGGTGGGGGGGCGCTATTCGCTTTGGTCCGCCGTGGGGCTGAGCTGCGAAATCGCGTTGCAAACAGGGGTTTTTGATCAGCTTTTGGCCGGCGCGCAGGCGATGGACGCTCACTTCCTCGAGGCCCCAGAAGCGCGCAACGCCCCCATTCTGGGCGCAATTGTGCAAACCATGAACCGGATCGGCTACGGCGCGCAAAGCTATTGCCTTTTGCCCTATGCGCGCCGCCTCGCGCTTTTGGCCCCCTGGGCCCAGCAATTGGAGATGGAATCCAATGGCAAAGGCGTGACCCTTAGCGGCGCGCCGCTCATCCAGCCCGCCGCGATGGTGACTTGGGGCGGTGTTGGCAGCGATGTCCAGCACAGCTTTTTCCAATTCCTGCATCAAAATCTCCAGTCCGTGCCGTGTGAATTCTTGGTGGTATTGGGGCCGGGGGAGGGGCCGGCCGATCACCGCACGCATTTGCTGGCCAATGCCATCGCCTCTGCCGAGGCCTTGCTGGTTGGCAAGCCGGCGCAGCAAGCCCTCGCCGAAATGCGCGCCGCGGGCCTGGATGCCAGCGAAGCGGAGCGCCTCAGCCCGCACCGGGCTTTTCCCGGCGATCGCCCCAGCACCATGATTGGCTTGCCGGCTTTGGACGCCAAGGCGCTGGGTGCGCTGCTGGCCTATTATGAGCACCGCACGATCGCGCAGGCGGTATTGATGGGCATCAATCCCTTTGATCAATGGGGCGTGGAATTGGGCAAGGCCATGGCCGGATTGGCTGCCGGTGAATTGCGGGGCAGCGCCGCGCCGCGCCCGCATGATCCATCCACGCAGTATTGGCTGGGCCGTGCCCGCGCATGATGCCTTCGGCAGCACTGGGGCAAACGGGCTTGGCGGTCAGCCGGCTGGGCTTTGGTGTGTCGGGGCCGCATGGGCTGGCGCTGGTGCCGCCTGCGCAGACGCTTCGTTTGATCGCCGCAGCCTATGCTGGGGGCGTGCGGCTGTTCGATACCGCGCCGTTTTATGGCGATGCGCAGCCACGTCTGGGCCGCGCGCTGAGGGAAATCGGCGCGAAAGATTGCGTGCTGATCACCAAGGTCGGCACGCGGCGCGAGGGCCTACGTCAGATCAAGGATTTCGGTGCGCAAGCCGTGCGGGCCAGTGTGCTGCGCACATTAGCGGCCCTGCACATGCCGCGCATTGACATCCTGCTGCTGCATGGCCCGCCGGCACAGCCGCTGGAGGAGAGCCTGCGCGCGGCCCTGGACGGGCTGCGCCAGGAGCGCCTGATCGGCCATGTGGGCGTGTGCGGGCGCGGCGCGGAAATCGCGGCTTTGGCACCGGATCCGCTGATCGAGGTGATCCAGGCACCGATCTGGTCCAGCTGGCCCGATTGGTGCGCGGAGGCGGGCTTGGGCTTTATCGGCATCGAGGCGATGGCACCGTGGAAAGCCCATCGGCCTTGGTTGCCGCGCAGCAGGGGCGATTTGTGGCACCTTGCCCGGCGCCTCAAGCGCGAACCCGCTGAACCGGCCGGGCCCAAGCAAAGCCCCGATGCACTGCTATCGGCCGCCTTGGCTCAGCCGGGCGTCAATGCGGTGCTGACGACGACGACGCATTTGGCACATCTGCACGCGAACCTCGCTTGCGCCAATCGCGCTTAAGCCCGCGCGCGATAAAGCCCATGCTAAGCACGGCGCTGGCGGCCATGCCGCCCAGCCGCTCTAAAGGATTGCGGGCGTGGCGGGCAAAATATAAAGCGAAGCCGCGGGCCTTGTGGCGCTCGATAAACAAGCTGGAGGCCTTGCTGCTGGCACCCGCATGCACCCCGACAGCCAAGGGCTGGAACAGCACGTCGCCGCCCGCTTGCACGGCCCGCGCGCAGAGATCCACATCCTCTACATGCATGAAAAAGGCCCGATCAAAGCCGCCGAGCGCGGCATAATCTGCTTTGCGCAGCAGCATCAGCGCGCCGCTCACGGCCCCGACGCGAATCGGCTCGGCGGGCAAGGCATCCTTTTCCCTGTGTGGATCGCGCAGAGCCGGGCTCAGCCTTTCCCAGCGGGCGAGGCCGGTGGCAGAGACCAGCGCATTCCAAGGCGTCAGCCGGTCGCGCCGGCCGCCGCGCTGCTCGCGTCCATCCTTGCCGACCACGCGCCCGCCAATGATGGCGGGGGATTTGGCGGGGGCCAAAGCACGTAGCAAATGGGCTGCCGCATCGGCTTGTACCACGAGATCGGGATTGAGGAGGAGGAGCAGCGCGCCCGTGGCCTGGGCCGCGCCCAGATTGCAGGCCTGGCCAAAGCCGATATTACCCTGGCCGCGAATCAGGCGCAGGCGCGAATCACGCGCTGCTGCCAGCTGATCCAACCGCGCCTGCACCTCCGGCGGGTTGCCGTTATCGACCAGCCACACTTCGCAGATCAGCGGCTCGGCCAAAGCGGCGGCCAGGCTCTCCCACAGCACCGGCCCGGTGTGATAGCTGACCAGCACCGCGCTCATGGTGGCGGCAGCGCTATCGTGGGCTGGCGGCGGCGTCATGGCATTTTCCGATTGGGCGGCCGGTGGTGGGCCATCCTACCCCCATTGAAACAGATTGTAACCAAAAGCGATTTGGCCTTTGCCGCGGTGCTTGTCACAAGGAAGGGCGATGGGAAAGCCGATGACCATGAACATGATCCCCTTTGTCGATCTGGAAAGCCAACGCCGGCGCCTTGCTGGGCGCATCGAGCAGGCGCTGCTGCGGGTGGTTGATAGTGGCCGCTTCATCCTCGGTGAGGAGGTGCAGCGCTTTGAGGCGGCGCTTGCGCAATTTGGCGGGGCGCGCCACGCGATTGGGTGCGCCAATGGCACGGATGCTTTGGCGCTGGTGTTGATGGCTTGGGGCGTCGGCCCCGGCGATGCCGTCTTCGTCCCGAGCTTCACCTTCACCGCCACCTCGGAGGCGGTGGCGCGGCTTGGGGCCTCCCCGGTTTTCGTGGATATCGATCCGGTCAGCTATACGCTCGATCCGGCCGCGCTCGGCGTGCAAATCGCGGCGGTGGCGCGGGAAGGGCGTTTGCGTGCGCGCGCCATCGTGGCGGTGGATTTGTTTGGCCAGCCGGCCAATTACCCGCTGTTGGCGCAGATTGCGCGGGCCCATGGCCTTAAACTCATCGCCGATTCAGCGCAGGGTTTTGGCTGCACCCTCGATAATGCCCAGCCTCTCCACTGGGCGGACGCGACCACCACGAGCTTTTTCCCAGCCAAGCCCTTGGGCTGTTATGGGGATGGCGGGGCGGTGCTGACGCAATCGGATGAGGATGCGGCGGTGATCCGCTCCTTGGCGCAGCACGGGCAGGGCGCGGCCCGCTATACGCATGTGCGCATTGGGCTCAATAGTCGGCTCGATGCCATGCAGGCCGCCATTCTTTCCGAAAAGCTGAGCATTTTCCGTGAAGAAATCGCGGAGCGTCAACAGGTTGCGCAGGGCTATACGCAGCGCCTGGGGCGGGATGTCGCGACACCGCAAATCTGCCGGGGCGGCGTTTCCACTTGGGCGCAATACACGATTGAGCATGCCGATCGTGATGGCTTGGCCGCGGCCTTGCAGGCGCAAGGCGTGCCGACAGCCGTGTATTACGCTGCGCCGACGCATGTTCAGCCGGCTTATGCGGGATTCCGGCGCGCTGAAGAGGCCCTGACCGTGACCGAAGCCGCCGCCCGCCGGGTGCTGAGCCTGCCGATGAGCGCCTATGTTTGCGCCTCCGTCCAGGATCGGATCGCAGAGACCATCGCCGGCTTTTGCGCCAATCAGCGGCACCGCGTCGCCGCTTAAGCTCCTGGCAGCACGAAGCCTAGCAGCGCTTCACGCACCTCCTGGGGTGGCTGGCTGGGTACGCCGCCTTGGATGTAGACCACCACGGTTTGAGCCGTGCCAATGCAGCGGCCATTCTGGAACAGCCCCTGGGCGATCTCATAGGAGGTGCGCCCAATCCGGACAATGCCCGAGCCCACGCGAATCACCCCGGGATACTGCCCCTCGTGCAGATAAGCGATATCGACATTGGCCACGAGCATGCGCTCGGGCCGGGCTTGCGCCTTGGCAAACACTTGCGTGTTGAGATTGACGCGTGCCTCTTCGTAAAACTGGCCGATCGCCACATTGTTGATATGGCGCAGCGGATCGAGATCGGCAAAGCGCACCGGCACGTCCAGCGTGATTGGGTAAATGTCGAGCGTCATGCGCTCTGGGGTCGGCTTCATGGGGCGCACCACCAGTTTTGAGAAAATGTTAAGCTGGCATCGCTAAGAGAGTTTGATGTCCATCCGCAAGCGATAAGCGCGAGGCAATCCTTCATGTGCAGGGTAGGTGTGCCCGGGCGTCGGTTGGCAACGCGCAATGCCTGAGGCGATGGATCGCGATCTGCCGTTTACCGATGGCGATTTCGCCATTTTGGCCAAGATCATGCGCGCGGCCACCGGCGTGGCCTTGGCACCCGAAAAGCGCCAAATGGTTTATGGCCGCTTGAACAAGCGCGTCCGCGCTTTGGGGCTCGCGGCGTTTCGCGATTATGTCCAGGTTTTGGAAGGACCGAACGGGGCCGCGGAAATGCAGGGCCTGATCAATGCCTTGACCACAAATTTAACCCGCTTTTTCCGCGAGCCGTATCATTTCGAGGATCTTGCAGCCCATTTCGTGCATAGCCGGGCCCAGGGCCAGCGCCGTTTTCGTGTTTGGTCTGCGGCGTGCTCGACCGGTCAGGAGCCTTATTCCATCGCGGCGGCTTTGCTTGAAGCCGGTGCCGCCCGCCGGGACGATGT
>JAKFWI010000218.1 GCA_021731965.1 Hyphomonadaceae bacterium
CCAATGGGCCGCTGAACGAATGGCTGGAGCGCTGTGGCCTGGGCGCTTATGATCGCGATGGTGCGTTGGCCGCGCAGGGCAAGGTGAACGAGGCGCGCATTGCGGCGGCTTTGGCCCACGGCTTTTTCGCCGAGCCCTACCCAAAATCGCTGGATCGCTATGATTTCAACGCGGGCTTGGCACAGGGCCTGAGCCCTGCCGATGGCGCAGCCACCCTAACGGCCTTGGTTGGTGCGGCTCTGGCTTGCAGCCTGCGCCTCTTGCCCAAGGCACCAAGCCGCCTGGTGGTTAGCGGCGGCGGGCGGAAAAATCCCACAATGCTGAAGGCAATCGAGAGCCGCGCCGGGATCCCCGTCGTGCAGGCCGAGGCGCTGGGCTGGCGCGGGGATGCCGTCGAGGCCGAAGCCTTCGCTTTCCTGGCCGCGCGCACGCTTTTGGGCCTGCCCATCAGCTTCCCGGCCACCACCGGCGTGGCGTTGCCAATGCGCGGCGGGCGGATCGCGTTGGCTAAGTGCTGATGGGTGCCGGCAAGAGGCCGCCCATGCGCTTGGTCATGTAAGCCGTGATCTTGGTTTCCAACGCACCGAGATGATCAAGGGATTTATCGGCCACGTCCCGGAAGAAGTGATCGGCCCCATCGATTGGATTGCTATCCACCTTGATAGTTTTCTGGGTGCGGATTTTGGCGATCGCCCGCTCCACGTCCAAGGCCGGGGCAACGGTGTCACGCGTGCCATAAACCACGAGGCCCGAGGCCGGGCAGGGGGCCAAAAAGCTGAGGTCATAGTGATTGGCGGGCGGCGATACCGCGATAAAGCCGTCGATCTCGGGGCGGCGCATCAGCAATTGCAAGCCAATCCAAGAGCCAAAAGAATAACCCGCCACCCAGCATTGTTCGGAATTGGGGTTCATCGTTTGCAGATAATCGAGGGCGGAGGCGGCGTCCGAAAGCTCCCCCATGCCATTGTCAAACACGCCTTGGCTGCGGCCAATGCCCCGAAAGTTGAAGCGCAGCACGGCAAAACCGAAGCGCACAAACAATTTGGCCTGCAGCACCGTGACGCGGTCCTGCATGGAGCCGCCGGCCTTGGGATGGCCGTGCAGCACTAGCACGATAGGGGCTCCCTCGCGGCGCGCCTCGACATAACGGCCTTCGACCCGGCCGGCGGCACCGGTAAAAATCACTTCAGGCATGGCATTCTCGATACGATCGGCAAAGGGGGCTGAACGAAGACGCGCTGCGACATGGGCTAATTCTTGACCATTTTGGTAAGGTATCCTAGGTGTGGGCCACGGCGGGCACCAAAGCCGGCGTGCTTAGCACAAGCTTTTCTCTAGCGCGAGGATGCGCGCATGCGTCTCACATCGAAAGGGCGGTATGCCGTGATGGCAATGGCCGATCTTGCCGCCCACCAAGGCGGAGAAAAGGCCGTGCCTTTGCAAGATATCGCTTTGCGCCAAGCCATTTCGCTGTCCTACCTTGAGCAATTGTTTGCGCGGCTGCGCAAATCAGGCCTCGTGGAGGGGGTGCGCGGGCCCGGTGGCGGCTATCGTTTGGCGCGCTCCGCGGCCGGTATCTTTACGGCGGAGATTATCGCGGCCGTCGATGAAACGATCGCTGTGGTGCGCTGCCAACCCAAAGCCAAGCTGGGTTGCACCGGCAAATCAGAACGCTGCATCGCGCATGATCTCTGGGAAGCGATGGGGGAGCATATCCACGACTTTCTGGCGCAAGTCTCGCTGCAGGATGTGGTGGAGCGCAAGATTCAGGGGCGCAGTGCCGGCCTGCGGGCGGCCGGGGCATGATGCGTTTGGCGTATTGCGATTACAATGCCGGCGCGCCTTTGCGCCCCCAAGCGAAAGCAGCCTGGCTGGACGCTGCGCGGGGCTGGGGCAATCCTTCCTCCGTCCATGATGCTGGCCGGCGCGCTCATGCCCGCCTGGAGAATGCGCGCGAGAGCGTCGCCAAGGGCCTTGGGGCCCGCGCGGCCGATATCGTGTTTACCTCCGGCGCGACCGAAGCGGCGCATCTGGCGCTGGAAGGGGCATGGGCGGCGGGTATCAAGCGTTTGGCGGTAAGCGCCATCGAGCATGATTGCATTTATGCGCACGCGCGGGCGCTGGATAAAAGCTGCGCCGTGCTGCCGGTGGACGCCGGCGGCGTGCTGGATCTGCACGCGCTGCTGATGTTTGTGCAGAGGCAAGAACAGCCGTTTTTGTTGGCTCTGATGCAGGCGAATAATGAGACAGGGGCCATCCAGCCCGTCGCCGAGGCCAGCGAGATCGTGCATCGCGCCGGCGGGGTGCTGCTGTGCGATGCCTGCCAAGCGGTTGGCCGCTTGCCAGCCCGTTTGGGAGATTTGGGCGCAGACTACCTGTTGGCCAGCGGCCACAAGCTGGGCGGTGCGCCCGGAGCGGGTGTTCTCGCGATGCTCTGCGGCGCGCCGTTTGCGCCGCCGCGCTTTGGTGGAGGCCAGGAGCGGGGCCGCCGGCCAGGCACAGAGAATGTTCCAGCCATCGCGGCCATGGCGGCGGCCCTGTCCGCCAGCTTGCATGAACGCGCGAGCGAGTCCCAGCGGCTCGCTGCGCTGCGCGACGCGGCCGAGAGCGCCTTGCGGGCACTGCGCCCGGATCTGGTGATCTTTGCCGAAGGTCGCCCGCGTCTGGCCAACACTTTATGCTTTGCCTTACCGGGGCTGCGCGCCGAAACCGCTTTGATCCGTCTGGATCTGGCCGGTGTGCAGGTGAGTAGCGGGGCGGCCTGCTCTTCCGGCAAGGTGCGGGCCAGCAGGGCTTTGCTGGCTATGAGTGTGGCCGAGGAGCGCGCGAACGAGGCGTTGCGCATCAGTTTCGGTTGGGCCAGCACGGCGCAGGATTGCGAGGCCTTCCTCGCCGCGATGGCGGCAATCAGCGCACGCGCAGCCCAGCTGCAGGGAGCATAACATGGTTGCGGTCAAGGAAACCATCGAGGCGGCGCGCGGCCTGGAAGCGGATAAATACTCCGCCGGCTTTGTCACCGACATTGAGCAAGAGTTCGCGCCGGTCGGCCTCAATGAGGATACGGTGCGCTTCATCTCCGCCAAGAAGGACGAGCCCGAATGGATGCTGGATTGGCGCCTGGCCGCCTTCGCGCGCTGGAAAACCATGGAAGAGCCAAATTGGGCGCTGCTGCACTATCCGCCTATCGATTACCAAAAGGCGCGCTATTACGCCGCACCGAAAAACCAAGCCAAATACAAGAGCCTGGATGATGTGCCCAAGGAAATCCTGGATACCTATGAAAAACTGGGCATCCCGCTGCGGGAGCGCGAAGTGCTATTGGGCGTCGAGGGGGCACCGCGCGTGGCGGTGGATGCGGTGTTTGATAGCGTGTCGGTGGGCACCACCTTTAAGGCAGAGCTGGCCAAGGCCGGCGTGATTTTCTGCTCGATCTCCGAAGCGCTGCAAGAGCACCCAGACTTGGTACGCCGCTATCTCGGCAGTGTGGTGCCCGCCAGCGACAATTACTTCGCCACGCTCAATTCGGCGGTTTTCTCGGACGGGTCCTTCGTTTACATCCCCCCAGGCGTGCGCTGCCCGATGGAGCTTTCCACCTATTTCCGCATGAATGCGGAGGGCACCGGCCAGTTCGAGCGGACGCTGATCATCGCGGACAAGGGCGCGTTTGTGAGTTATCTGGAGGGCTGTACTGCGCCCATGCGCCAGGAAAACCAGCTCCATGCGGCGGTGGTGGAATTGGTGGCGATGGATGATGCCGAGATCAAATATTCCACGGTGCAAAACTGGTGGCCCGGTGACAGCGAAGGGCGAGGCGGCGTCTATAACTTCGTCACCAAACGCGGTGATTGCCGCGGCGCGCGCGCCAAGATTTCCTGGACACAGGTGGAGACCGGCTCCGCCATCACCTGGAAATATCCAAGCTGCATTCTGCGCGGCGATGAGAGTGTCGGCGAGTTTTACTCGATCGCCATCACCAATGGGGCCCAGCAAGCCGATACCGGCACCAAAATGATCCATCTGGGCAAAAATACCCGCTCGCGGATTATCTCCAAGGGCATTGCCGCCGGGCGCTCCAACAACACTTATCGCGGCTTGGTTTCGGCCCATGCCAAAGCCCGCGGCGCGCGCAATTTCACCCAATGCGATAGCCTGTTGATTGGCGATCAATGCGGCGCGCACACCGTGCCTTATGTTGAAACCAAAACGCCCTTTGCCCAGTTTGAGCACGAGGCGACCACCACCAAGCTTTCGGAAGATCAATTGTTTTATTGCCGCCAGCGCGGGATTCCCCAAGAGGCGGCGGTGGCCTTGCTGGTTAATGGCTTTGTGCGCGATGTGCTGCAACAATTGCCGATGGAATTTGCCGTGGAGGCACAAAAACTCGTAGCCGTCAGCCTCGAGGGGAGCGTGGGATGAATATGACGATGCAAGACACACCAAGACATGGGCGCAGCATCAGGTTGGCGATCAGTGTATTGGCTTTGGGGGGCTTGGCGCTTTTGGGGCTCAGCGCCTGTTCTCGCTCGGGTGTCAACAAGCAGGCGACTTTGGAGCGGATCCTGGCTTTGCCTCTGTGCAATGAATTGGAACGCCCCGCGGAAGTCTTCGATGCGTTGGATTGCCGACTCGATCCCGATGGCACGCGTGACCCCACCGATGTAAAGCTGCTGTTCAGTTATGCCCCCGTGGAGGCAGGGGCTAATACCGGGGACATCACCATGCGGCTGGCCAAGCTGGATGGCACCGAGCTGCAAGCCCTCACGGAAGCAGACGTGCCGATGTATCTATACCCCTATCTCGAGGACTTTGACGGGGATGGCGCATTGGACGTGATCCTTCCGCGCGAAGTGGGCAATGTGAATACCGTGATGGCGCTGTTGAAGCGCCAAAAGGAAGGCCAGCAATACACGCGCTTTGGCGAAATCAACGGCGTTGGGTTTCAACGCACCGCGGAGGGGTATTTGGCGGTGCAGGCGCGCTCCAGTGCGGCGTCTTGGGGCGTGAGTTTCTATGACGTGACGGGGCCCGCTTTGGTTCCCCTGGCGCTGATCCAGATCGCTGCGTCGGAAACAGGGGAAGGGGGCGCGGTAACCGCCACCAAGTGTACGCTGGAAGACATCAGCGCCGCTGCCTTGGCGACGCAGACGCCCGAAGCCGCCCAAGCGAAATTCTGCGGCGATCCAGCGGCGGACGTGTACAAGGAATGAGCGAGCGGCTGCCCCTGCCGGTGAAGGATATGGGCTGGTGAAGGAGGCAGGCCTCTCCACCAAGCCCTATGAAAGGCTCCGCATCGAAGCGGCACCCGTGGCGTTTTTCGAAACGCCGGTGGTGATCGCGCAGCTCAAGCACGCGCAGGATCTGCTGGTGGATTTGCGCGCTGCAATTGTGGCCCGTCAGGCGATTTCAGCGGGCGTGTCCCGCTCCAATCTCGGTGGCTGGCATTCCGAAACGGATATGCTGGATTGGGGCGGGCCGGCCGCCGCCAAGCTGGCGCAGAGCGCCGTCGGCCTTGCCAAGCGCGTCTCTCATTTTCAGGAATCTAGTCCTGATGCCTATGATTGGACGGTGCGCATGTGGGCCAATGTAACACCGCCAAGCGGGCTGAACCAATTGCACGCGCACCCACAAAATCTTTGGGCGGCGGTGTTTTATGTCGATATGGGCGATGGCCATGCGGAGGAGGAAGCGGAGCGCAGCGGCGCGCTATTTCTCGAAGATCCACGTTTTCCGATGTGCGCCATGCACCACACGGCGTTTCGGTTGATCGGTCAGGATGGCCAGCCGCAAGCCTATCAGCCGGAGCTGAAGCCCAAGGCAGGGCATTTGGTGCTTTTTCCCGCTTGGCTACGCCACGGGGTGCGGCCACACCATGGTAAAGTTGAGCGCATCTCCATCGCCATGAATATTGATGCGCTACCGCGCGCACGAAGCTAGGAAACGGGCATGTTGCAAATCAACGATCTTCGCGTGGCCATTGAGGGGCGCGAAATTCTCACCGGGCTGACGCTCAAAGTGCCGGCCGGTGAGGTGCACGCCGTGATGGGCCCCAATGGCGCGGGGAAATCGACCTTGGCCTATGCGCTGGCGGGCCGGGAGGGCTATGAGGCGGTCAGCGGCTCCGCCACGCTCGAGGGCGTGGATTTGCTGGCGCTGGAGCCCGAGCAGCGCGCCGCCGCCGGCTTTTTCCTCTCGTTTCAGTATCCGCTAGAAATCCCTGGCGTGCCGGCCATGACCTTTCTTCGCACCGCGCTGAACGCTCAGCGCAAAGCACGCGGCCAAACCGAGGTTTCCAGCCCAGATTTTTTGCGTTTGGTACGCGCCAAGGCCGACGCACTGAAAATCGCGCCCGATATGCTCAAGCGCGGGCTGAATGTCGGCTTTTCCGGGGGCGAGAAGAAGCGCTTCGAAATCCTGCAAATGAGCGTCCTTGAGCCACGCTTTGCCGTACTGGACGAGACCGATTCCGGGCTTGATATCGATGCACTGAAGATTGTCTCTGAGGGGGTGAATGGCTTGCGCGCGCCCGATCGGGCCATGCTGGTCATCACCCATTACCAGCGTCTGCTTGATTACATTCGCCCCGATCGGGTCCATGTGCTGGCGGCGGGCCGCATCGCGGCTTCGGGTGGACCGGAACTGGCCCTGGAACTCGAGCGTGAAGGCTATGAGCGCTACGGGGCAGCCGCGTGAAGGAAGCTTTGCCCGATCGCCGGGTTGAAGCCTGGAAATATTCCGATCTGCGCGCCGCCTTGGCGGGTAGCGCGCTGCCGCAGCTGGATGGCAGCCCCGATGACGCACCGATCATTGCCCGATTGGCTGGCGGCTTTACGGAAATCGCCTTGGCCGCGGGCCAGGAACACATTGTGCTGCAGCGTTTGGCGGGGGAGGGCCTGCAAGCGCAGGCTTTTCGCTATCGCTTGGCGGCTGGAGCGCGGCTGACGCGGGTGGTTGTGCAAAGCGGGCCTGGCATCGGCCTCTCGTTGGCGGAGATTGAGCTGGGTGCTGGCGCGCAGTTTCGCCAATTCATTCTGGGCGAAGGCGGGCGGCTGGCGCGGATCGAAACCCAAGTTGAGCTGCGCGGCGAAGGCGCGTGCGTGGAGCTCTTGGGGGTCTATCTGGCGGGCGCTGGTTTGCACGTCGATCTCACCAGCCGTGTCACGCATCATGTTCCGAACGGGCGGACCAGCCAATTGATCAAAGGCGCGGCACAAGCGGGCGGCAAAGGCGTTTTCCAAGGCAAAATCCTGGTGGCGCGCGCCGCGCAAAAGACCGACGCCCGCCAGCACCATCAGGCGTTGCTGTTGGAAGAAGGCGCGGAGGTCTATGCCAAGCCGGAGCTGGAGATTTACGCCGATGATGTCGCCTGCGCGCACGGCAATACGGCCGGCAGCCTCTCTAAGGACCAGGTATTTTACTTGCGCGCGCGTGCCATCCCGCGCCCTGAAGCGGAGGCATTGCTGACACGAGCCTTTCTGCTCGAAGCCTTGCCCGAATGGCTCGATCCCGTCTGGCGCGATGAGATCGAGGCGCGGGTAGAGCAATGGCTCGGTGCCAGCCATGGGTTTTGATGTCCAGGTCGTGCGCGCTCAATTTCCCATCCTGGCGCGCCAGGTGAACGGAAAGCCTTTGGTGTATCTCGATAGCGCCGCCAGCGCACAAAAACCCGAGGCCGTGATCGAGGCAATGGCAGGGGCCATGCGCCATTCTTATGCCAATGTGCACCGCGGTCTGCATGCGCTGGCCAGTGAGACAACCCAGGCTTATGAAAGCGCGCGCACGGCTATTGTCCGGCTGATCAACGCCCCCTCGGCGCAGAACGTGGTGCTGACCAAGGGCGCAACCCACGCGATTAATATCGTGGCCGGCGGGCTGGCCCCCTCCATCCAGCCCGGTGATGAGATCATCCTCACGGTGATGGAGCATCACTCCAACATCGTGCCCTGGCATCTGCTGCGCGAGCGGCGCGGCGCAGTGCTGAAATGGCTGGACGTGGATGACGATGGCGGAGTCGATATCGCGGCGCTGGAGCGCCTGATCGGCCCGCGCACGCGCGTGATTGCTTGCACGCACATGTCCAATGTGCTGGGGGCCGGCACACCGGCAGCGCGCATTGCGGCCCTGGCACGCGATCACGGCGTGCTGACTTTGTTTGATGGCTGCCAGGCCATCGTCCATGAACAGGTGGATGTGCAGGCCCTTGGCTGCGATTTTTATGTCTTTGGTGCCCACAAGCTCTATGGGCCGACCGGCATCGGCGCCCTCTACGGCCGCACGGAGGCGCTGGAGGCGCTTGCACCTTTCGAGGGCGGCGGCGAGATGATCGACACGGTGGAACAAGAGCGCATCACCTATAACGCGCCGCCGCATCGCTTTGAGGCCGGCACGCCGCCTATCCTGGAAGCCATCGGCTTCAAGGCCGCGATCGATTGGTTGAGCGGACAGGATCGCGCGGCCATCGCTGGCCATGAGCGCGCGCTGCGTGATCGCCTGCAGGCAGGTTTGGCAGGCTTCAACGCGGTGCAAATTCACGGGCAGGCGACGGAAAAAGCCGCGATCGTGGCGTTTTCGGTGCACCATGCGCACCCGCATGATATCGCCCAATTGCTGGATCAACAGGGTGTAGCCATCCGTGCCGGCCACCATTGTGCGCAGCCTTTGATGCGCCGGCTGGGCGTTTCAGCTACTGCGCGCGCCAGTTTCGCCCTATATAACACTCTCGATGAGGTCGATGTGTTTTTGGCTGCCTTGGCCAAGGCATTAAGGCTGCTCGGTTAAAGCCGACAGGGACACCACCGCGCTCGGATGCGCGAAACGTGCAGTGGAGCAAGTATGGACGGCGCAGCAGCCCTTTCTGCCCCCGAAGGCGATAGCGTTCTGGAGCGGATCACAAAGGATGTGATCGCACAGCTCAAAAGCGTCTATGATCCAGAAATTCCCGTTGATATCTATGAGCTTGGCCTCATCTATAAAGTGGATTTCAACGAAGGCGTTGTGGATATCGAAATGACCCTCACCGCGCCTGCCTGCCCGGTGGCCGGCGAAATGCCGGGCTGGGTCCAAGAGGCGGTGGCCAAGGTGGAGGGCGTCGATAGCGTGCGCGTCAATCTGGTGTTCGAGCCGCCCTGGACATCGTCGATGATGTCGGACGAGGCCAAGCTCGAACTCAATATGCTGTGACCGGGAGTGAGCACATGACCAGGGCCCCGCGCCAAGTCCTGACCCTAACACCAGCCGCCGCCGAGCGCGTGCAGGCCATCATGGCGCAATCGCACAAGCCTTTTTTGCGCGTGGGCGTCAAGAATGGCGGCTGTGCGGGCATGGAATACGTGCTCGATTATGCCGATGCCGCTGAGCCGCTGGATGAAATGGTTGAGGATCTAGGCGTGCGCATCCTGATCAAGGCCAATGCGCTGCTCTTCCTCATTGGCTCGACGATTGATTATGAGGCGACGCGGCTGTCCTCGCGCTTTGTCTTCCGTAATCCCAACCAGACCGATGCCTGCGGCTGCGGCGAGAGCGTCACCATCATCCCCGCCAAGCTGGACGCCTGAGGGGCGCGGTCATACGATTTTCCACATCCGCCTGCATGCCACGGGCGGACGGTATGGATTGGCGTGGGTTACAGGACATCCGCTTTGAACGCCGCCAGATTCGCTTCGAACATATCGAGGTAATACTTGAAGGCATCCTCGGACATGCCATTCACGTTCCAATCCATTTCCATGCAAGGATCGCCGTCATTGTCTTCATAGACTTTGGCGAAGCGGTAGTTTTTGTTAAAGAGATTGAGTTTTTCGGCGGAATACCGTTCGGATTTTGGATAACTCACGTAAAACTGGACGCTCGTCTTGGTTTCGGAGGATTTTGGATAGAGCGTTGCCACAACGGTGCTGCCGCTCACTTTAACGATAATGGCTTGCGCGCCGGAATCGAGCGTGCGTAACTCCACCCGATACCCAACGTCTTTGAGGTGTTCAGCCAGTGTCTCGTAGGTAAAGCCGCGAATTGTCATGTCCTCGTCTCCAATTGTGGGTGCAGGTGGATCAACCAAGGGCGTTCTCGGGGCACCTTCATCTGCAGTTTCAGTCTGCTGATGTTTGGTGCTTGGCTCATTGACAATAGGGAGATTAATCAACCGCTGAAACGTATCAATGTTTGGGTTGGCGATGAGCTTGGCTGCGACCCCGATGTCGTGACGACCCAGCATATTGCTGACGCGCTCGACCAACCTCATCCAGCCTTGATGGCTGATTTCGCCATTCCAGCCGATCAGGTTTTCACACTGCACATCGGCAAATTCGAGAGGCAGGCGAATGTCTTCCATGAGAGCCGGAACGAGGACGTTGCGCTCAAGCGCGCGGCGACCTTCGTTACGCACCCAGCGGCTCTCGCGGGACAAAGCCGTCCAAGCAAGAACAACGCATTGAGCCCCTTCAAGTTCTTGCTCGATACGCGTATCCCACCCCTCACCCGATTGGAGGCGGTGGTCCCAGAACACTTCCAAACCCAATTGTTCAAAAAACTTCGCAATTTTAGCGACGATTTGTTGGTCTTCGTGCTTATAGGAGATGAAGATATGCGCCATCTGAAAGCCTCATGGTCGCGACTTTCTAGAATAGCTTTTGAGGAAATCAAGCGCGCGTCAGGGCAGGTTTTGGGCGCTTCGGGGCTACGCAAACGGGGGCGCGGCCTGTAAGTCCATAATAGCGTGCAACATTATTTTTTGCTGACGCGCGATCACTAACTCCCAGAGCCAGAAGCCCGTTGCATAACTGAATCGTGCTGGGCACGAACTTCTGGTCCATAAAGGACGTTAGAGTCTTGGGGTTCTAGTGTGGCTCGTGATAAGTTCACTCGCGGGCCTCCACAATTGTATTGAGAACTTCCCTGTCGCCACACGCGCGAGCATTGTGGGCCGCGCGTTGGAACGCTTCTCGGGCGAATGGGCCCGCGCTTCTCGTCCAACCACGATCCAGCCACAGGAGAAGCTCAGCTTATCGCAATTGGCTCAGCGCCCTTGGAAGTCCGCCGGGCGCTTTTGTAAAAAGGCCGTGACGCCTTCGCGGAAATCTTCGGTGCGGCCGGCTTCGCGCTGCAAATCCCGCTCAACGTCCAATTGGTCCGCAAAGGGTTGCTCAAGCGCGCGCCACGCCGCCTGGCGAATCAAGGCTAGCGCCTTGGGGCCCTGGGCCAGCTGGCTCGCCAGCGCCATCGCCGCAGTTTCGAGTTGCGCATCAGGCACCAGCCGATTGATCAACCCCCATTGCAGCGCCTGAGCGGCAGGAATTTTTTCGCCGAGCAGCATCATTTCCATCGCACGCGCGCGGCCCACGGCACGGGCCAACAGCCAAGTCGAGCCGCCATCGGGGATGAGCCCAATGCGCCGGAAGGCCTGCAGAAAATAGGCGCTTTCGCAGGCGATGACCATGTCACCCATCAAAGCCAGACTGCATCCGACGCCGGCCGCCACGCCGTTGACCGCCGTGAGGAAGGGAATGCTCAAATCGCGGATTTGCAGCATGAGCGGATTATAATGCGAGGCCAGCACCGCTCCGGCATCGAAGCTGCTCGCATCGCTGGCCATCCGCCCGCTGGTGAGATTGGCACCGGAGCAGAAGCCGCGGCCAGTCCCGGTGAGCATGGCGCAGCGCGCCTCTGCCTCGGCGCGGGCCAAGCCTTCACGTAACAGCGTAATGAGCTCGGGCCCCGCAGCGTTGAGCGTTTCGGGATCATTGAAGCGGAGTACAGCCACTGCGCCCTGCAAGGTGTAACTCAGTTTGGCGTTGGTCACGGGCAGCTCCTGGCAGCGGGAGGCCATCTCTAGCTGGCCAAATCCCGATTGGAGCGCAATTTCACGCTTCTGACCAGTAGACCCTCCCGAGCGGATCCCGCTTTGATGGAAAGTGGTCCAGTTACGAGACGAACTTCAGGTTCACAACCGACACTAAGCTGCGGCAACGGCAACCTTATCGGTATCCAGCGTCATCCGATTGCGGCCGGCGCGCTTGGAGGTGTAAAGGCAGACGTCGGCGCGATCGACCAGGCTCGTGGGCGTTTCCTTGGGGCGCAGCAGAGCGATGCCGCCCGAAATGGTGACGCAGCCCAGATCCTCATTGGTCGATTTACGGAGCAGCTTTTTGCATTCGATGGCGGCGCGTAGCGATTCGGCCAAGGTTTTGGCTTGCGACAATGTCGTGCGCGGCATGATGATCGCGAATTCCTCTCCGCCATAGCGCGCCACCAAATGCTCAGTGCGGGCGTGCTTTTGCAGAGTGCTGGCGATGAAGCGGATGATCTGATCACCCGTTTGATGGCCCCAGGTATCGTTAAAGCGTTTGAACAGATCGATATCACACAGCATCAAACAAAGCGGGCTGTGATCATCGAGGGCCTCCGCTACCCGGCGCTTCAGGGTTTCATCGAACATTTTGCGGTTGGCGAGGCCCGTTAGGCCATCCGTCAACGCTTCGGCGCGTGCGTGCTTTAGTGTGGAGCGCAGGGCCTCCATATCCTGGGTGGAGCGGTGCAGGCGATCGTTGAGAGAGCGGTTATGCTCGGCCATATCGAGGGTGGCGGTGGCGAGGCTGAGGATGATTTCGCGCAGGCGCGGCTCGTCGAGGCCCTGTTCGAGATGATTGGCGGCGCGCTCCAGCGTTTGGCCATATTCGCCCGTGCGCTCTCCGGCCGCGTGCAAAGCCGAAACCACTTCGGCCAGTTCGCGGGCGATTTTCTCGCCCGTGGCCGCCATTTGTGCGGACAGGCGGACATTGGAAAAAAACCGCTCGTAAAGCTGATCGTTGAACGGCTCATCAAAGGGGATGCCCTTGGCGATCCGCTCCTCCAGCAAAGCGCGCAGCTCCGGCGAGCCGCCCAAACGGTAAGACAGCCACACCTCATAGTTTTGTGCCGCCGGAACGACGGCATGTTCCCCCATGAGATCAATGGTCTGGTGGGCAATGCCGATGCCTTTTGCGCCGCGCAGCATTTCAGACGTTTGGGCCACTGGATCGCCTCTGATTGCAATGCTCTACCGCTACGCATAACTGGTTAAGCAAACCTTGGCTTTGCGCGGCGCAGCCAGATGCGGCAGGGTGCAGGCAGCAGGTTTTTCAGGAGACGCGCCATGAATATCGCGGTCGATTTGCAGGCTCAACAGGGCATGGCCCGCATGCAGGAAATTCTGGCACGCCAGCGCGGTGCCGCGCTCGCCGATGGCATGCCCAGCGCGCAGATCCGCAGCGATAGGCTGCAGCGCTGCATCGATCTCCTGGTCCAGCACGATAACGCCCTGTGTGATGCCATGGCGGCAGATTTCGGCTGGCGCTCCAAGGATGCTTCGCGCCTTGGGGATATCGCGGCCTCGATCGGCGCACTTAAGCATGCGCGCAGCCAGCTGACGCGGTGGATGCGCCCGCAAACCCGCCGGGCGGAGTTTCCGCTTGGGCTGCTGGGCGCGCGCGCCCAAGTGAAATTCCAGCCCAAAGGGGTGGTGGGGCTGATCAGCCCCTGGAATTTCCCGGTGCAGCTAACTTTTGGCCCCTTGGCTGGCGTGCTGGCGGCGGGCAACCGGGCCTTGATCAAGCCTTCGGAGTTTACGCCGCAGACCTCGGCGCTGATGCAAAGCCTGATCGCCGCGGCCTTCGCGGAAGAGGAAATGGCGGTGATCACCGGCGGGCCAGAGATTGGCGCTGCTTTTGCTGGCCTGCCATTCGATCACTTGTTGTTTACCGGCGCCACCTCAGTGGGCCGCCATGTCATGCGCGCTGCGGCTGAGCACCTGACCCCCGTGACCCTCGAACTCG
Organism: Hyphomonadaceae bacterium; assembly: GCA_021731965.1. GTDB lineage: Bacteria > Pseudomonadota > Alphaproteobacteria > Caulobacterales > Aquidulcibacteraceae. The sequence continues at coordinate 13,803 of JAKFWI010000218.1, forward strand.
GCGGCAAAAGCCCGGTCCTAATCGGGCGCAGCGCCAATCTGGAGCAGGCCGCTCTGCGCATCATGGCCGGCAAAACACTGAATGCCGGGCAAATCTGCTTGGCGCCGGATTATGTCCTGGCCCCGCAAGGCAGCGAGGCCAATCTCATCGCCGCGCTGCGCGGCGCGACCGCCAAGCTTTTTCCGACCATGAAGGATAACCCGGATTACACCTCGGTGATCAACCAGCGCCATTATGAGCGGCTGAACGCGTTGGTTGCCGACGCCGAGGCCAAGGGCGCCAAGATCGAGCGGCTCAATCCGGCCGGGGAAGACTTCTCCCAACAAGAGCATCGCCGCATGGAGCCCATCCTCGTGCTCAATCCGAGTGAGGATATGAAGGTCATGCAAGATGAGATCTTCGGGCCCATTCTGCCGATCAAGACCTATGCCTCGGTTGGGGAGGCGATTGGCTATATCAACGCGCATCCTCGCCCGCTGGGGCTCTATTATTTCGGCTCAGATGCGGCGGAAGAAGCACAAATCCTGGACACGACCACCTCAGGCGGCGTGACCATCAATGACGTGGTCTTCCACGTCGCGCAGGAAGATTTGCCGTTTGGCGGCGTTGGCCCATCGGGCATGGGCGCTTATCACGGCCATGATGGCTTTATGGAATTCTCCCACAAAAAGGCGGTGTATCGGCAAATCGGCGCGGATCTTTTGGCTGTGACCCGCCCGCCTTATGGCGCGCAGTTTCGCAAGCTGATCTCGGGCCGAATTACGAAATAAGCGTATGGCTTATTTACCCGGTGGCATGATCCAAGAGCAAATGCTCTTGCGTTAGGCGCTGGTGAAGGGGCGGGCCAGGAAAGCCGGCAATTCATCCCCAAAACCCACCACTGCTCTATCCCCGCGATTGCGGGAGGGGGCAGGCTGGGCTTCGCGCTGGCGCGCCGGCCAGCTGCGGGGCGGGGATGCTGCTTTGCGCGGGTTAGACGAAGCCGGCGCGGCTACGGCCTCAACAGCGAGAATGGGCGTCATGCCCGCTTCTTCGATGCCCTCGGGGCGCTGGGGCGGGGGCCGCCCGGTGCGTCCCGGCCGGCTACGCGGGGCACTGCGGCTGCGGCGCTCATCTTGGGAAAGCCGCTCTTCCGGCACCCCAGCAAACGCCTCGGCCTCAATTGTGTAGCCCAACAGTTTCTGGATGCCGGCGATGGATTTGCCATCTTCGGGGGCGGCCAGCGTGAAAGCGGCCCCCGCACGCCCGGCCCGCCCGGTGCGCCCGATTCGGTGGACATAATCCTCGGCATGGCGCGGCGGCTCGTAATTGAAAACATGGCTGACATCGGTGATATCGAGGCCGCGCGCCGCCACATCGCTGGCCACCAGAATGGGTACTTCCCCCGACTTGAAACGATCCAGCGTTTGCATGCGGAAGCGTTGATCCAGGTCTCCGTGCAGCGGCGCGGCGTTGAAGCCGTGCCTGATCAGGGATTTTGCCACGATATCGACATCCGTTTTGCGATTGCAAAAGATGATGGCGTTCTTGACCGTGCAGCCGGTAATCACGGCGCGCAAAGCGGCCCGGCGGGTGACGGCATCGCCGCTGGGGATGGTCACCACGCGCTGGGTCACGGTGGCGGAGGCCGTTGCCGGCTTCGACACCTCGATTTGCACGGGATTTTGCAGGAATTGCTCGGTGATGCGCTGGATTTCTGGCGGCATGGTCGCGGAGAAGAACAGCGTCTGGCGGGTAAACGGTGTCAGCTTAAAAATGCGCTCAATGTCAGGGATAAAGCCCATATCGAGCATGCGATCGGCCTCATCGACCACCATGATTTGCACGCCCGAGAGCAACAGCTTGCCGCGCTCGAAATGATCTAATAGCCGCCCGGGCGTGGCGATCAGCACATCCACGCCTTGTGTCAGCAGCGTTTCTTGATCCGCGAAGGAGACGCCGCCAATCAGCAAGGCCTTGGTCAATTTATGGTTGCGGCCGTATTTATCGAAATTCTCAGCCACTTGCGCCGCCAGCTCACGCGTCGGCTCCAGGATCAAGGTGCGCGGCATGCGCGCCCGGGCCCGCCCGCGCGAGAGGATTTCGATCATCGGCAAGGTGAAGGAGGCCGTCTTGCCGGTGCCCGTCTGGGCGATGCCCAGCACATCGCGCCCCTGCAACACAAGGGGAATGGCTTTTTCTTGGATAGGGGTGGGCGTGGTGTATCCGGCTTCTCGCACGGCCTGCAGCAGGTCGGCGCTGAGGCCGAGATCATCAAAGGACATTCAAAATCGTCTCTAACAGGAGGATGCGCAAAAGGTGGCGCAGCGCCATTGCGCGCGCGCACGTCTTCTCGAATGAGACACATAAGCCGCATTACCGTAAAGTCAATGCGCGGGCGGTGCTCTCCCCGATGGCAGATGGCCAAAGGCCAAAGGCCTAAGGCCTAAGGCAGTGAGTCTTGTTTCGGGCCGCCAGCGCGGTTAACCTGGCGCATCGACGCGAGCCGAAGCAGGCCGCAGGGAGCAAAGCATGGGTTTCGCGCCGATCGTGCGCCAAAGAACGACCACTATGGGCTGCCGGCGGTGCGTGGCTGGCGCGCCGTAGCGGCTGATCTTTCCCAGCCCAAGTAAACCGCTGGCTAAATTTTTGGCGGCCCAGTTTCTAAGCCGCTTGCCTGATCGGGAATTCTGTGCGCCCCGTTTCGACGCTGTTGATCGGCTTGATTCACGCCTATCGCTGGAGCTTTTCGGCGGTGTTAGGGCGCGGCTGCCGCTTTGCACCTAGCTGCTCGCGTTATGCACAGGATGCGATTTCGGCGCACGGGCCGTGGGCGGGGTGTTGGATGGCGCTTGCCCGTCTTAGCCGTTGCCATCCGTGGGGCGGGTCAGGCTATGATCCCGCACCGGCCGCGGATATGCGTGCGCCCTGGTGGGCACCTTGGCGTTACGGGATTTGGGGTCGGGCTGTTTCAACACGGGCCATCGATCTCGAAGCCAAGCCGAACGATGCAGTCGAAAGTTCAAACCATGATTAGCATTACCTTCCCCGATGGCAACACGCGCGATTACGCCCCCGGCGTTACCGGCGCGGCCATTGCCGAGAGCATTTCCAAATCCTTGGCGAAAAAGGTCGTGTCAGTTTTTGTAAACGACGCGCATTGGGATCTAACCCGGCCGATCGAGGCGGACGCCCACATTCGTCTGGCCACGCGGGAAGATGCCGAGGGGCTGGAGCTGATCCGCCACGATACGGCGCATATCCTGGCCCAAGCGGTCCAGGAACTTTTCCCCGGCACGCAAATCACCATTGGCCCCAATATCGAAGATGGGTTCTTTTACGATATCGCGCCGCAGACGCCCTTGAGCCTCGAGGATCTCCCCAAAATCGAGGCGCGCATGCGC
>JAKFWI010000177.1 GCA_021731965.1 Hyphomonadaceae bacterium
ACCAATATCCCGCCGCACAACCTCTCGGAAATTATCGCTGCGGCGGTACGCCTGATCGATACGCCCGAAACCACCGATCTTGAGTTGCTCGAGCTGGTTCCTGGGCCAGATTTTCCAACCGGCGGGGAAATCCTGGGGCGGGCGGGGGCGCGCGCCGCTTTGCTAACCGGGCGCGGCTCGGTGGTGATCCGCGCCAAGCATCATGTCGAAACGTTGAAGGGCCGCGAGGCATTGGTATTCACCGAAATGCCTTACCAGGTGAACAAGGCGGCCTTGTGCGAGCGGATCGGTGAGCTGGTGCGCGAAAAGCGCTTGGAGGGGATTGCGGATATCCGCGATGAGAGCAACCGGCACGGCATTCGTCTGGTGATCGAAATCAAGCGCGACGCGGTTTTGGATGTGGTGCTCAACCAGCTTTACCGCTTTACGGCGCTGCAGACCTCCTTCGGCGTCAACATGCTGGCGCTCAATGGCGGGCGGCCACAGCAATTGACGCTGCGCGACATGCTGACGGCCTTTCTGAGCTTTCGTGAGCAAGTGGTCACGCGGCGCACCAAGCATCGGCTGAGCAAAGCCCGGGATCGCGGGCATAATTTGGTGGGCCTGGCCATCGCGGTCGCCAATATCGATGAAGTAATCCGCTTGATCCGCACCGCGCCCGATCCGGCCGCGGCAAAGATCGCCTTGATGGGGCGCGACTGGCCCGCGCAAGACATGCTGCCTTTGATCGCGCTGATCGCCGATCCGCGCACGCAGATCCTGATCGGGGATTGCGTGCGCCTCTCAGAGGAGCAAGCCAAGGCCATCTTGGATCTGCGCCTCCAGCGCCTGACAGGCCTGGGCCGCGAAGAAATCGCCGAGGCTGCCGAGACGGTGGCCCGCGAAATTCGTGAATTGCTGGATATCCTTGCCTCGCGACAGCGCATCCTGACGATCATCCGTGAGGAATTAAGCGAGGTCAAAGAGGCGTTTGGCCAACCCCGCAGAACCCAGTTCAGCGAAGCGGATGGCGATATCGATGACGAATCCCTGATTCCGCGCGAAGACATGGTCGTGACCGTGACGCGCGGGGGTTATGTGAAGCGCACTTTGCTGTCGCAATACCGGACGCAGCGGCGCGGCGGCAAGGGCCGCTCTGGCATGCAAACGCGCGAAGAAGATCTGGTCACGCGGTTGTTTTCTGCCTCCACCCACACGCCCATTCTGTTCTTTTCCTCAGCGGGCATGGTGTACAAGCTGAAGGTTTGGCGCTTGCCGCTGGGCGATCCCCGCGCCAAGGGCCGCGCTTTGATCAACATGCTGCCGCTCGATAGCGGCGAGACCATTACCAGCGTCATGGCGCTGCCTGAGGATGAGGCCAAGTGGGCCGATCTCGATGTGATGTTCGCCACGCGCTCGGGCGGAGTGCGCCGCAACAAGCTCTCGGATTTCACCCAGGTGAACCGCGCCGGCAAGATCGCCATGAAGCCGGATGAGGGCGACGGCATTGTCGGTGTGGCCATTTGCACCGAGAATGACGATATTTTGCTAACCACGCGCAAAGCAGGCTGCATCCGCTTCGCGGTGCCGGATGTGCGGGTGTTTCAGGGCCGCACTTCCACCGGGGTGCGCGGCATCCGTTTGGCGGACGATGACGAAGTGATCGGCATGGCCGTGCTGCGCCATGTGGACGCCAGCCCGGCCGAGGCGCGCGCTTATCTCCGCCACGCCGCCGCCATGCGCCGCGCCGCCGGCGAGGAGGTCATCGAGGGTGATGTGGCCGCTTTGTCCGAGGAAGAGGTCCCCGATGAGGCCGCGGGTGACGATGTCGCGGCGCTTTCGCCCGCGCGCATCGGGGAGCTGGGCGGCCAAGAGCAATTCGTGCTGACGGTAACCGCCGATGGCTTTGGCAAGCGCGCCTCCACCTATGAATATCGGGTGACCGGCCGCGGCGGCAAAGGCCTGATCGCCCACCGGTTTCGAGACATGAAAGAGGGGGCTTTGGTCGCGTCTTTCCCAGTCGAAGAAGGGCAGGAGATCTTGCTGGTGACCGATGGCGGGCAATTGATCCGCATGCCAGTGCAGCAAATCCGCCAGGCGGCCCGCGCCACGCAGGGCGTCACCCTCATCCGCACCGGGGCCGGAGAGCGTGTCGTTGCCGCTGAGCGGCTGGAGGATGTCGGCGCTGAGGGAGAGGAAACCGAATAGCGCTGTGCCTGAATTCAGTCAAAAATTAACACCAAGCTAGCGAGAATGTGCTCCCCACTGCGGTGCTGGCGGCTTAAGACAGAAGAAAGTGTTGCGACACCAGGGTGCAAGGATACCGTGGGTGAACGCAGCCGGTAAGCTTTGGGAGAAGTGCATGACCATCAAGCGCGGTGCCAATGGCACGGGTGCCCACGATACCGCCCGAACCGGCAAACCTCCTGCTGCCGCTCTCACGCTTTCCCCAGGGCGGCGCAAGGTCGCAGCCATTGCGGGCACCCATGGAAACCCGGAGTTTATCCAGCGGCAGGGCGCGCACCGCATCGGCCTTTACCCCGGCACTTTTGATCCCATCACCCATGGCCATATCGACATCATCGAGCGGGCGGCAAAACTCGTCGACAAGCTGGTGATTGGCGTAGCCGTCAATCGCGACAAGGGGCCATTATTCAGCCTCGAAGAGCGGGTTGAAATGGTGCGCCACGAGACCAAACGGTATGCGGCGCGCGTCGAGATCGAGGTGTTGCCGTTTGACGTATTGCTGATGCAGTTCGCCGAAACGGTGAAAGCCAATATGATCGTGCGGGGCCTGCGGGCCGTTTCGGACTTTGAATATGAATTCCAGATGGTTGCGATGAACCAAAAGCTGAACGAGGAGATCGAAACCGTGTTTTTGATGGCCGATCCCACGCACCAGGCCATTGCGTCGCGCCTCGTTAAGGAAATCGCCCGCTATGGCGGAAACATCACGCAGTTTGTGCCGCGCTATGTGCAGCAGCGGCTGCACGATAAACTTGGGGTGAAATAATGCGTTCTGCGCTGTTGGCATGTGTCTTTAGCCTGTTGGCCTTGCCAGCTATTGCCGCCCCGCCTGATCCTACCGTGTGGCGCCAGCTTGATCCAGAAGACACGCTCTATGTGGAAACCTCCAAGGGCCTTATTGTCGTGGAAATGTATCCGGAGATCGCGCCGGGGCATGTCCAGCGTGTCAAAGAATTGGCCCGGGAGCAATTCTATGACGGCCTGGAATTCCACCGCGTCATAGAAAACTTCATGGCCCAAACCGGTGATCCGAAGGGCACGGGCGAAGGCGGATCGAGCAAAGCCGATATTGCCGGCGAATTCCTGTTTCGACGCGGCGCGGACATGCCTTTCGTTGAGGCGGCCGTGCAGGGCGGTGGGCGGCTTGGCTTTTACAAAGCGCTGCCGATCGCCACTCAACCCGATGAGATGATGGCCCTGACGCGCGATGGCAAGGCTGCCGCTTGGGGCCTGCATTGCCCGGGGATCGCCTCGATGGCGCGCACCAATGATCCTAATTCCGCGAACAGCCAATTCTTTCTGATGCGAGGCTCTTATCCCTCGCTCGATAAGCGCTACACCATATGGGGGCGGGTGGTTTGGAACGAACAAGCCGTAAAGGCCATCGCGGTGGGGGAGCCGCCGCCAATTCCTGACACCGTAAAATCGATCCGTATTGCCGCTGATGCTCTTCCCGAAGACCGCGCGCCGATCTATGTGATGCGCTCCGATAGCACGCCGTTCCGCGAGCTATTGGACGATGTCCGCAAAACCAAGCGGGCAGATTTTTCTATCTGTGACGTTGAGGTGCCCGTACGGGTCACGCGGGACGAACCGGAAAAAGGACGCAAATGGTGGCGAGCAATCCCTCTGATACCCTAATCCTGACGCTGGAAGGCGGCCAAGTCACGATCGCCATGCGGCCCGATCTCGCGCCCTTGCACGTAGCGCGCATCCGTCAATTGGCCAATGAAGGCTTCTATGATGGCCTCACCTTTCACCGCGTCATTCAAGGCTTTGTGGCCCAGGGCGGTTGCCCCAAGGGCACCGGCGTCGGCGGTTCGGGCCAAAAGCTGAAGGCCGAGTTCAGCGCCGCCAAGCATTTGCGGGGCTCGGTTTCCATGGCGCGGGCCGGTCATCCCGATAGCGGCGATTGCCAGTTTTACATCTGCTTGGACGCGGTGCCCTATTTGGACGGCCAATATACGCTATGGGGTGAAGTGATCGAAGGGATGGAATGGGTGGATGGCTTGCCAAAGGGTGAGCCGCCGCGTCAGCCTGGCAAGATCGTCTCTTTGCGCACGGTTGACCACGCCGGCTGAGCGCGCATGCCCGGCTCGCTAGCCGCCAACCATTTCGCGTTTTGCCTGCCGGAACGTCACATTGCTTTGCGCCCCGCTATGCCCCGCGAGGCGGCAAAGCTTCTGTGCCTGGACGCCAAAGGCCAAATGCAGGATCGTGCCGTCGGCGATCTACCAAAACTGCTGCGCCCTGGTGACGCGCTGGTGATCAATGATAGCTGGGTGATCCGCGCGGCGCTGGTTGGCGTGCGGTGCGCACGCAATGGCGGGCCAGACGTGGCGATCCATTGTAATTTGCTGCGCCGCCTGGAGGCCGATTGCTGGTCCGCTTTGGCGCGCCCCGGCAAGCGCATACGGGTCGGCGATGCCCTGCGCTTTGGTGGGGATCTCGAAGCGCGCATCGAGGCCAAAGATGGTGCCAGCCTGCATCTGCGCTTTGATCGCGCCAGCAAAGTGCTGGACGAGGCGATTGAGGCCAATGGGCGCGCGCCCTTGCCGCCTTACATCGCTGGACGCAGGCCCGCCGATGCCCAGGATTTTACCGATTACCAAACGCTTTATGCTGATAAAGCGGGGGCGCATGCCTCCGTGGCGGCACCAACGGCTGGCTTGCACCTGACAGAAAACCTCCTCGAGCGCCTGCAAAGCCTGGGCGTTGGCATCATCCGGGTGTCTTTGGGTGTGGGCGCTGGCACGTTTTTGCCGGTCACGGCTGAGGATGTCAGCGAACACGTGATGCATTCTGAACCGTTTCAAGTTAGCCACGAGGCAGCCGATGCCCTCAACGCCGCGCGGGCCGTTGGAGGGCGGATCATCGCCGTTGGCACCACGGCGTTGCGCGCGCTTGAATCGTGCCCCTGGATCCGCGGCAAGATCCAGCCCTACAGCGGCGAAACGCGAATCTTTTTGCGCCCAGGAAGCCGTTTTAACAGCGCCGATATGCTAATGACCAATTTTCACTTGCCGCGCTCGACGCTTTTCATGCTGGTTTGCGGCTTCGCGGGGACGCAAGCGATGCAGCGTGTTTACGCGCACGCCATCGCTGCCGATTATCGCTTTTACTCCTACGGCGATGCCAATTTGCTGTGGCGCGCGGATGGCTGAGTTTCCCTTTGCCATCGCCGCCACCGAAGGGCAGGCACGCACCGGCCTGATCTTGACCCCACGAGGGGAGATCGCCACGCCGGCCTTCATGCCTGTCGGCACCGCGGCCACCGTCAAAGGGCTGCTGCCTTCGCAGGTGGCCCAAACCGGTGCCGGGGTGCTGCTGGGCAATACCTATCATCTCATGTTGCGCCCGGGGGCGGAGCGGATCGCGCGGCTTGGGGGCTTGCACGCCTTTATGGGTTGGAGCGGCCCGATACTGACCGATTCTGGTGGGTTTCAGGTGATGTCTTTAGCCAAGCTGCGTACGCTCGATGCCCAGGGCGTGACCTTCAAAAGCCATTTGGATGGCTCTAGCCACCTGCTGACACCCGAGCGCTCCATCGCGATCCAGGCCGATATGCTGGGCAGCGATTTCGTGTTGCAGCTCGATGAATGCCCAGCTTTGCCGGCTGCCCACACCTTGGTGGAAAACGCCATGCGCTTATCGCTTGCTTGGGCCAAGCGCAGCAAGGCGGCCTTTGGTGAGCGCGCCAACCAGGCGCTGTTCGCCATCGTGCAGGGCGGCACTGATCCGGGCTTGCGGCGCGCCTCTGCCTTGGCGCTCGTGGACGAGGGGTTTGATGGGTATGCGATTGGCGGCTTGGCCGTGGGCGAGGGGCGCAGCCTCATGCTCGATACGCTCGAGGCCACCATTCCCCACTTGCCGCAGCAGAAGCTGCGTTATCTCATGGGCGTGGGGAAGCCGATCGATCTGGTGGAATCGGTGGCGCGCGGAGTGGACATGTTCGACTGCGTCCTGCCCACGCGTTCGGGCCGCCACGGGCAGGCCTGGTGCGATAGGGGCCCGATCAATCTGAAAAACGCGCGCTTTCAAGAGGATACGAACCCCCTCAACGCCAGCTTGGATTGCCCGGCCAGCCGCGATTTTTCCATGGCCTATCTGCACCATCTGGTGAAAGCCGAAGAATTGCTCGCCCAGGTGCTGCTGAGCTGGCACAATCTCGCTTATTATCAGGATCTCATGGCGCGGATGCGCTGTGCGATCGCGCAGGGCCGCTTTGGCGCTTTTGTCAGCGCTTTCCGTGACGGGTGGGCGGGGGACTGAGCCGGTGGCCTGCCTATTCGGCGGCCTTAACCGCAGCCCAGAGGGCTTCCAACTCAGCCAGCGGCAATTGCCCTGCGCTGCCTTTCGCGGCGGCCATGGCCTCGATCGCGCGGAAGCGCCGCTCAAACTTGGCATTGGCTTGGCGCAAGGCCTCTTCGGGGTCCAGGCCCAGCTTGCGGCCCAGATTGGCCATCACGAACAGCAGATCGCCGTATTCTTCCTGAACATGGGCGGCATCGCCCTCAGCGCGGGCCTGCGCCAATTCCTGTTTTTCTTCCTCCAGTTTTTCCAGAACGGCGTCAGTATCGGGCCAGTCAAAGCCTATCCGTGCGGCGCGGCGCGTCAGCTTGTCGGCACGCATCAAAGCAGGCAAGGCCAGCGGGATATCATCCAACACGCTGTGCGCGCCTTTTTGGGCGCGCTCCTGAGCCTTCAGGCTTTCCCAGGTCTGGGCTCGGCTCTCGCCGGCGCCGAGCGCGCCATCGCCGAACACGTGCGGGTGGCGACGCACCATTTTGGCAACCAAAGCGCCGGCCACTTCGGCGAAATCGAACACGCCGGCTTCGCGGGCAATCTGGGCGTGGAACACCACCTGGAACAGCAGATCGCCGAGCTCGGCCTTCAAATCCGCCATGTCGCCGCGCTGGATCGCGTCCATTACCTCATAGGCTTCCTCGATGGTGTAAGGCGCGATGCTGGCGAAGGACTGCGCCTTATCCCAGGGGCAGCCACGCAGGGGATCGCGCAGGCGCTCCATCAACGCCAACAAAGCGCGCAACGGATCACCATCCTGCGTTTCGATCATCCAATCCAGTGGGTTAGCATCATTCGCATAAGATTGATTATGGGAAGTCATGGATTATCTGCTTGGGCCTCGATCACCAATCCATCATAACCCGGCTCAACGCCAGGCGGCAGCGCCCCCCTCAGCGTGTGAAAATCCATATCCACGTGCAGATTGGTCAAAATGGCGCGTTTGGGTGCCAGCGCCTTGATCCAGGCGAGGCTCTGGGCAAGATGCGCATGGCTGGGGTGCGGTGCATAGCGCAGCGCGTCCACCATCCACACGTCAAGCCCGCGCAAAGCTGCCAAGCTGGCGGCCGGTAGCGCACTGACATCGTTGGAATACGCCACCTTGCCAAATCGAAAGCCCAAAGACCCAATCGGCCCATGCTGCTGCGCCAAGGGCGTGGCCTCGATGGTGCCGCCGGGACCGTGGATCGCGACGCTGGTGCCAGCAACCAGCTCGGCGCGGTCGTCGAGGATCGGTGGATAGCCCTGCCCGCCCTGGAAACAGTAAGCGAACCGCGTTCGTAATGTGGAGCGGGTGGCGGCATCCATCCATACCGGGATTTGGCGGCGGCTGCTCAGCGCCAGCACGCGCAAATCGTCGATGCCGTGCGATTGATCCGCGTGGTCGTGGCTGTACATCACGGCGTCCAGATGCGTGAGCCCGCATTCTAGCGCCTGTTCGCGGAAATCAGGCGCGGTATCGATCAGCACCGTGGTGGCCTGGTCGGCAGGCCCAGGCACGCCTTGCCAACGCTGCACCAGCAGGCTGCAGCGGCGCCGGCGATTGCGCGGTTCAGCCGGATCGCATTGCCCCCAATCTCCGCCGATCCGCGGCACGCCGCCAGAAGAGCCCGTACCCAACAAGGTGAAGCGCGTGCTGCCCGTCATGGTGCCATCCGCGGAAAGCAGGCCCGCACATTATCGTTGATCCGAGCCGTCAGCGTTGTGAGTTCCTCGCCGCGCAGCTGGGCAAACGCCGCATAAACATGCTCCACCATGGCCGGCTCGCAGCGCCTGCCCCGATGCGGAATGGGGGCCAGATAGGGGCAATCGGTCTCGAGGATCACGCGGTCCAGCGGCGCGATTTGCGCCACAGCCCTAACATCATGTGCATTTTTGAATGTCAAAATCCCGGAGAAAGAGATGAATGCACCCAGCTTGAAGGCCCTTTGCGCCAGTTCCAAGCCGCTGGTGTAGCAATGCAGCAAAATGGGGAACGCGCCGATGGCAAACTCCTCTTCCAAGATTGCCGCCGTCTGCGCATCGGCATTGCGCGTGTGCACGATCACAGGCAGGCCGCTGGCGCGCGCCGCGGCGATGTGCGTGCGAAACACGTTGATCTGATCCTCCAGCGGGCTAAACGCATAATGGAGATCGAGGCCGGTTTCGCCGATGCCCACCACTTTATCCGTCACGCGGTCCAGCAGCGCGGCGCTGGTTAGCGCGCAATGATCTTTGGCATAATGCGGGTGCGCGCCAATGCTTGCGAAGATATTCGGATGCTCCGCCGCGATCGCCAGCACGGCCGGCGCGTGCTGCATCTGGTCGCAAATGGTGATCATGGCCTCCACGTTTGCCGCCGAGGCGCGGGCAATGACGGCCGCGCGGTCCGCATCGAAGGCGGCGGCGTGCAGATTGACGTGGCTATCGATCCATCCCATCAGGCTGCGCTCTGGTTCTGGCGCAAGGCGCTATCGAGCACGATGCCAATGCGGGTGATCGCATGGACGGAGTTGAGGCCCAAGCCATGCACCTGCTCACGCAGCCGGCCAAGCTCGCTCCACGCCTGGGCCCAGGCGGCGGCGCTGCGGGACGCGTCGCTGAGGCCGGCGATCAACGTTCGATCGCCTTCGTTCTCCGGTGCCGCCGCGATGCGCGCCAAATGCTGAGACATGGCCAAGATCAGCTCGAAGCGCTCCACCAAAGGCGCGCGCACCCGTGCCAACGGCCCGAACGCCAGCGCTTGGCCTTTGAGCACGCCGCTCAAAGCCTGACACACATCGTCCCAGACCTCATCGGCCTTGCCGGCTTGCAGGGCGATGGCCCGGCCCGGTGCCCCGCCCGCCAGACGCAAAACCACCGGGTGCGCTTGGCCCCCACTCAGGCATTGAGTCATTTCCGCATCGCCAAGCCGCCCCAGCGCCAGCCGCCGGCAGCGCGAGCGTATGGTCACCAGCGCCCCCCCGGGCGCATGGCAAATCAATAGCACCAGCGCGCGCGCCGGCGGCTCTTCCAGCGATTTCAGCAACGCATTGGCAGCATTGCGGTTGAGTTCGTCCACGCAATCGATCACGGCCACCCGCCATCCGCCCTCAGCAGGTTGCATGGCAAAGAAGGCCGCGAGCGCGCGCGCATCGTCGACGACGATTTCCTGTCGCAATTTGTTGTTTTTACCGATGGAGCGGCGCACGACGAGCAAATCAGGGTGGCTGCCGGCCGCGATGCGCGTGGCGATCGGATCGTCTTCGTCCGTATCAAACGGGCGCAATCCGTTTTGGCGCGCGCCAAGCAGCACACGCGCAGCGCGATAGGCCAAAGTGGCTTTGCCCACGCCCTTGGGGCCGGTCAGCATCCAAGCGTGGTGCGGCCGCGGGCCAGTCAAAGCCTGCATCAATTCCTGCTCTGGCGCCAAATGGCCAACCATCGCATAGGTTTTACGCGGGTGGGTGGTGCCAGGCTCCTGATCGGGCTCAATTTCTTTTTCCGCTTTGGCCATTAGATCCATCCGCGCGCTTGGATGGCCGCCAGCGCCTGCGCCAGCACGATTTGCGGTGGCTGGGCGGCGGCGATCACCGCAACGCGCCGGGGTTCTGCTTTGGCGATAGCGAGGAAAGCGTCGCGGACGGCTTGGTGGAAACCAAGCCCGCGCCGCTCAAAGCGATCCTCGCCATGGGCCCTGCCCTCTGATCGTGCCAGACCCAAAGCGGGATCGAGGTCCAGCAGCAGCGTCAGATCCGGGTTTGGGGCGTGGATCAGCTCGGCCAACACCGCGCACGCGCTGGAGGGAACGCCCCCGGCCGCCGCCTGGTAAGCGCGCGTGGAATCGAGATAGCGATCGCAGATCACATAATCGCCGCGGGCCAAAGCCGGCGCAATCACCTGTGCCACATGCTCATTGCGGGCGGCCGTGAACAGCAAAGCCTCAGTCAGCGGCGCGAACTGGATTTCGCTTTGGGTGACCAAAAGCTGACGGATCCGGTCCGCGGCCGGAACGCCCCCCGGCTCGCGCGTGAGGATGTATGCCAAACCGCGCTGGCGCATGTCCTGGGCCAAGGCCTTGGCCAGCGTGCTTTTGCCGGCCCCCTCGCCCCCCTCCAGCGTGATCAGCCGGCCCGCGCGCGCGGGCAGCATTAGCGCGCGCCGGTCAGTGCACGCATGCCATAGAAGGCGCGCGTGAACGGATCGGCCCTTCCGATGGCTTTGGGAGTTTGCAGCGCAAATTTCTGCGGTGCCATGCCTGGGCCCTCCACCACCAGGTCCGCGACATGGCTTCCTGCCTTAATCGGTGCCTTGATCGGCCCACGAAAGACGATTGCCGCCCGCATGCCGGGGCGTGCCGCCCGCAAAAAGCCGATGGCGATATCCTCCGTCGCCACCAGTTTCGCGGTGCGCCGGGCACCAAGAAACACCGGCGCCTCACCCACGATGTCACCCTTTGCATAGAGTTTGGCGGCGCTGAAATCGGTAAAGGCTGCACGCATCAAGCGCTGCGCCTCTTGCCGGCGGGCCGCCATGCTTTCCATGCCATTGAACACGATGATGCGGCGCTTGCCGTTTTCCACAGCAGATCCGACCAGACCATAGCCCGACACGGCGGTGTGCCCAGTTTTCAGCCCATCGGCTCCTGGATAGGCACCCAGCAAGGGATTGCGGTTTTGCTGGGTGTGGTTGTTGTAGGTCAGCTCCCGAATGGAATAGAGCGCGTAAAGATCTGGCTCCGTGCGGATGATAATGCTTGCCAGCTTGGCCAAATCCAGCGCGCTGATCACGTGCTCGGGATCGGGCAGCCCCGTGACGTTGCGAAACTGTGCGCTGGTTAGGCCCAATTCCTTGGCGCGCGCGTTCATTTCCGCGACGAACGCCTCCTCGCTGCCGGCTGCTCCTTCGGCCAGCACCATGCACGCGTCATTGGCCGAAACCACAACCACGCCTTTGAGCAATTCATCCACACGCACCATGGAGTTCAACTCCAGAAACATGTGCGAGCCATCCGATTGCGCACCAAGGCGCCAGGCCTTTTCGCTGACCGGCAGCAGCGTGTCCGGCTTCAACAGGCCTTTGTCCAACCGCTCGGCGATCAGCAGCACAGTCATCAGCTTGCTCATGCTCGCTGGTGGCATGGGCGTTTCGCAGGCTTTGCAGTGCAGCAATAGACCCGTATCCTGATCCATGATGGCGATATGGGTGGCGGCGCTCTCCAGCGACGCGGGCGCAAGCGGGGCTGCCGGCTCTTGCGCCGCGGCAAGGCTCGCCCAGCCAGCGAAAACCGTGGCCAGCAGGCTGGTTATCGCACTACGCATGGAAAGCCGCTCCTTTATCCGATCCGGGAAAGCCATAGCCTTGCGGGCGTGCGCGATCCCCGTCAAGGCGCATCCACGCCTACGGCCTTATGGCGACGATCACACCTGCCAATCCGACATCAAGCGCTTGCTGGAGCGCGCGCTCAGCCCCCAGTCTCGTCGCGTAATCTCCGATGCGGACCTGGTGCAGAAGGCGCACGCCCGCTTGCGTTTCGTCAATCCGGGCCTCGCCGGCTTGCAGGGCTTGCTCAAGCAGCCTCTCGGCATTCTCGCGCAGCGAAAACGCCCCCACTTGCACGGTAAAGCGCGGCGCGGCGCTTGTTTCCGGTAAATTGACGTCCTGCGCCACCAAAGGCGGCGCATCCTTGGGAAAGGAATATTTGGTCAAGGCAACATCGCGAACCGCCTCTTTGGACGGGTTTTGCGGCGCTGGCGCGGCGAAGAGCGGGCCTGCGCTGGGGGCAAGCCAAAGGCTGAGATCCATCACCGGTCGGCTCGGCGGGGATCCGTGGCCGTAGCCGTAAGCAGGCGGCACGCGCGCCTGCGCGACGCCGCATCCCAGCCATAGCAAAGCGAGCATTGCCACCAATCGCACCGTTTACACCCCTTTTTGGGATCGCCCCCACCGCACGAAGCAGCACAGGCTCGATTCTTCGAATTCGTAGCAGGCTTCTAGCACATGTTGCTTGCGCAGCCGTAAGCCCGCACGGTAAACGCCGCAGCAGCCAAAACGGTGCCGCGCCGTTTGGTTTTATTGCGCGCCGATGACGCGCTTTCCCCCAGCGGGACAGGTGGCCGAGCGGTTGAAGGCAGCGGTCTTGAAAACCGCCGTGGGCGTAAGTTCATCGTGGGTTCGAATCCCACCCTGTCCGCCATTATCTGTTATTAATCAATGAGGTACCTGGCCTTCATAGGCTCTACCCACGCCCCTACCACCCTCCGAGACCCCCTTGCATCCGTATGGATCGTGAGACCGCGATACCACCCTGATCGCCCCACCCGCTATCGCCCCTGCGGGGCAGCATCCTCGAACGGCCTGTATCGCTTCGCGATGTAAAATCTCACCGCGTGAATTAGGTGCCCATTGCAGCGGGGGCGAGCGGGCAAGGTGCGCCGCGTTGGGGAATGTCGGCCTTCGGCTTCGGCTGGTGCTGGGAGTTAGATTTACAGGTTGGGGGCACAAAGCGACCGTTCGGCCTCGCTCCTTAAGCGCGCTCAAAGCGGAAACCTGGTTGTCGGCGATCCAGCACAGCCCGCTGCGTTTGCGGTTTTGTTCGCGTTGATGGAGTGTTTAAGGCTCTTTCGCGCGAACATGCTTCGGCGGGGCCACGGTATCGGCGAGTGCCAACAGCCACGCCAGCGCGCCGGGCATTGCATCCCACGCTTCGCCCCATTGTTCGGCGTAGCAAGCGGCTTCGTCTTCGCCGCCCATGGTGATCAAGTTGTTTTTGCTTGGCGTCGAGGCGATGCCAGACGCCACGAGCGCCGCTTGAGCTAAGCCGCCATCACCCAAAATCAGACATAGCTCCATTACCGGCGACCGGATTGGATCGCCCCAGCCCTTCGTAAGAAAACGACGACTTGGGCGCCAGATGGAACGCATGCGAAGAGAAGGAGCGCCGTAAACAGCCGCGCGCAACGTGCCTTAGCTCCTGCCGGCAGTTACGAACGACGCCGTCGTTTGCGGGCGGCGGAGCAAGCGGTGCAACGTGACGCCGATGTCGATCAGCACGAAGAGCGCAACGAGCGCGAGCGCGGCGTCGGTGACTTCGTTGGCATCCGGGTCGCGGAAGATTTGCGCGCCGGCGATGCACCACGCAAGCAACGCAACCCAGGCGATGTTGCTGGAAAGGCTCAGGCCGCGCGTTAGCGGACGCCAGCGCCCTTCGTTGTACACCACCGTGAATAAGACAACCCACGCGCTCCAGAGCAGCGCCGCAAGCGCGCCGCCGATCGGCAGGAAGCCAGGGGCGAATTCAAACGCCTCCCGCACTGACGCGGGCGCGATGTTCTCGATCACCCAGAATGAGCCAAACAACGCGGCGAACCCGCACGCAGCACCGGCCGCGCCAAACGCCCAGAGCGGACGGCTTATCGTGTCGCTGTCGGCGGCGCGCGGGCGCCATGACTTGGCGCCCGGCGGCCAGGTGTGACGGATCCAGCCGGCTATGATCGAGGCAACGATCATGAAACCCGGCCACCAGAAGGCGCCCAAACCGTAACTCAGCCACCACGCGCCTAACGTCGTTAGGACACGCCCGGATTCCAGCGACACGCTTTGCGGGATCGACACCAACCATTGCAGCGCAATTCCGCCGAAGGCGAGGGCTGCGAACGAAGCCGTTTGCGTCGGCGTCACGATGACGAAGCTCGGCGTGCGATAGCGCTGGGCGACATCTTCCGGTGCGCCGAAGCCGCGCACGAGGTCGAGCGCCATCGCGTCATCCGCGGGCCGGCCTGCAACGTCGGAGCGGTTCTGCAATTCCTCGCGCAGTAATGCGCGCAGTTCGAGCGCGACATCGTTGCGCTTGGCGCGCGGCAGGCGCTTTGCGACATCGTTCACATACGCGTCGAGAACATCTTCCGGGCTCATTGTGGTCCCTCCGCGATCAAGCCGCTGATAGCGGCGACGAGATTGTTCCAATTTTCGGTGAGGCGGCTGTAGTGCGCCGAGCCCTCAGCGCTCAGCCGGTAGTAGCGGCGTGGCGGGCCTTCCTCGATGCGCCACTCGCTTTCGAGCAGACCCTGCGTCTCGAGGCGCCGCAGCAGCGGGTAGAGCGTGCCTTCCTCGATCGGCATGCCGCGCGCGGCGAGTGCCTGGCGCAGCGAATATCCGTATTGCCAGCCACGCAATTGCGAGAGCGCGGCCAGAACGATGACGCCGCGGCGCAACTCGTGTTCGAGCTTGTCGTCCAGCAGAGGCGGGGTTGGTGGCATACCGAGTACCGTCCTGTACTGTGTTATACAATGCACATAGAGAAACTATGTCAAGGAGGATTCCGCCTCTGGAAGTTGCGGCAGATATCTGGTCTTCCCCGGAAAAAGTGGAGAGCGATCCTCCTGAAATTTGCTAGGAGATCGTTTTATGAAAGATGCAAAGAGACCCGCCACTGGGCGCCACCGCCCGTTCACGCCTGAGTTCAGGGCCGAAGCGGTGCGGCTGGTTTTGAGTACGGGTCGGCCCAATCATGTTGTGGCCGACGAGCTTGGGATTGGATCGTCGACGCTGGCAAGTGGGTGGCGGCGGGCTTTAGGATGCGCACCATTCCCGAGGCGATGAAGCCCGCCTTTTGGATTTCCTCCCAATCGCGCCAATGCATGACACCTTCAAAGCCGTTTTCGCGCACGAGGCTAAGCTGCTGCGCGCGCGTTTCCCTGCGGCCGATCGAAAAATGGGGCAAGTTCTGGAGGGTGCCTAGGCAGATATCGCGGCGAAGCCTCGTCACGACCGCCTAAACAAGACAGGGTTGAGGCGGGAAGCGGCGAGATCGCCTGGCACCAGGCCCGGCAACCATTGCGCCAAATCATTGCGCTGCATGGCATTGCTAGGCTCAGCAACGCGCATCGCGGCGTCGATGTAAATTATCGTCATGACCGCGCGCGGCGTCGAGGAAACATTGGGCCCAGCGCGATGGAAAACCCAGCCAGAATGGAAGCTGACATCGCCTAGATCGAAAGGCTCATCGAAGATTGGGAAAGCTTGCGCCTCCATGGCGGCGGTGATCGCGGCCTCGCTCTCGTCCGATATAGGCAGATCACGCCCTAGCGAAGAGCGGTGGCTTCCCGCGTAAAAAGAGAGCGGCCCCATTTCGCGCGGCACGGCTTGCAGCGGGATCCAGGCCGTGACGGTGCGATCCGATGCAAGGGGCCAATAATACTGATCCGCATGCGTAGGCGTGATCCCGCCTCCCGGCTCCTTATAGAGCGCTTGATCATGATAAAGGCGAACGCCATCAACCCCCATCAACTGGGCAGCGATCCGCGCGAGTGTCTCGCCAAAAACAAAGTTGCGCACAATCTCGCTTTTCTGCCAAAGGTTCATCACTTGCAGAAAGGCGCGATCATAAGTGCTGCGCTCAGCCAGTGAGGCGGTTTGGGTATTAAGCGCAACCGTCAACCGGGTGATCTCGCGCCCATAATGCGCGAGGGTGTCTTCCGCCAGCACGTCTCGCAAATGGATAAATCCTTGCTCTCCGAAGGCCTCTATGGCCGCCGGTGCCAGCAGATAGGGGCGGCGCAGTTCGAGAGGCGGAGCGGGGGATAGGTCAAGGCTCATTGGCTGAGAATACTCCATCAATGGAGCAAGTCGAGCCCCACCAATCTACAAGCACGCACCAAATCTCTACCATATTTTCGGGCGCTTTTTGAACAGAGCGCTTCGGAAGCCTGACGCATTTTCAACACAGCAAAGGCGTGGTTTCCCTTGAAAAAATTGTCGATCATTTTAGCACCCCGATAAAAGCGCCATAGGGCGCGATCATGCCCTCGCGGCCAGGCGCCGCAAAATGGAAAACCTCGCGCCAGCCTTCAAGCAACGCGCTTTCGCATGGGCTTTCACTGAGATTGAAAAGGCAGCGCACGCGCCCCTCCCCTGTTCCGCGATCGAACGCAAGCAGCGATCCTGGGGATTCAAGCCATTGCAACGGCCCATCGCGCAGGGCGGAATACGCCTGTCGAAGCGCGATCAGGCGGCGCGTGAGGTGTAGCGTCGATGTGGAATCGATTTCCTGCAGATCGACAGACAGCGCGGCATGCTCCTGAGCCAGTGGCAGCCATGGCTCCCCGGTCGAAAACCCCGCATTTGGTTCGTCGTGCGCCCATGGCATTGGCGTGCGCGCGCCATCGCGACCATAAGTCAACGGCCAGTTCGCGATGGCCTCGGGATCGCGCAGGCGTTCAAATGCCACCATCGCCTGCGACAAGCCGAGTTCTTCACCCTGATAAAGAAAAGCGTTGCCGCGCAGCGTCAACAGCAAAGCCAGCGCCAATCCGGCCGGGAATGGCCTATCCTCGGAAATCTTCCAGCGCGAAACGACACGCGGCGCGTCATGGTTTGAAAATGCCCAGGAGGGCCATCCCTCGCCGGCTTCGCCTGTCCACCGGCCGATCGTTTCACGAACGAGATCGGCCGTCAGGCGCGGCGCGGTTAGAAACGCAAAACTGTAGGCGGAGTGCAAATGAGCATTGCCGGCGGTGTAGGTCTTCATCTCAACCTGCCCCCATTCACCGCCTAGCTCCCCCACAAGAAACGCCGCGCCGCGCGCTTCGCAACGCGCACGTAGCCGCGCGAGGAAGCCG